>JAKDNC010000169.1 GCA_030452025.1 Nocardioides sp.
AGCGTTTCCACGCTCTGGGTGCGTGTTTGGCCAGCAGTGTCTCGACCCGGCGTTTACCGGCCCGACGTAGAGCCTTTGGAGTCGGATACTTCACCAGCAGTGCTGTCATCGCAGGATGGTCCAAGTGTGCACCGATGACAGCCTCCAATCCGGGATGGATCTGGGTGAGCAGACCACGAATCCGGTTTGATATCGCGGTGGCCTGTTTGGCGAGGTCATCGTCTTAGCCGGCCAGCATCGACAGTTCAGCGACGTTTTCATCACTGACTCGAATCCCCCGCAAGGTATGCGGCATGGTGCGTGCGGCTTCGGCGATGATCGCGGCATCCCGGGCATCGGTCTTCGCCTCTCCTGGGTGTAGGTCTGCGATGCGGCGCATCGCTAACCCAGGCAGGTAGGCCACAGTGATGCTGGCTGCTTGTGCAACGGCGACGGGCAGTGCTCCGATCGTGGCGGGCTGGTCCACGACGACGAGGAGGCTTCCATGGGTACGCAGCTTGTCGATCAATGCTCGCAGTTTCGACTCGTTCTGGGGCAGGGCCTTCGACAGGATTTGGGTGCCGTCCCTGGCCAGGGCCACGGCGTGGTGGTCGTGTTTGCCGACATCGATGCCGATGAATACGTCGATATCGGTATGGTTGGTGATCATGTCACTCATCTTCTTCGACTCATGTGACTGGATATTTGGTGTGGTTCGGCTGGCCGGTGATGTTAGGTGTGGCTCCGGGGTTCGGCATCCACGTTACGGTCGGGCTCAAGGCATGTGTTCTGCCAGTGGTTCTGGCCCCTATCAGCGATTTCCCTGGTGCCTTCGACTCCCGGTGACAACACCCCCCGGACCATGAATGGCTGGGGGCATGAATCATGCCGGGAATCTTAGGCCAGCGACCCCTTCTATCCTGACGGATTGTGGGGCTACTTAAAAGGTAACGGGGGCGCGGACGGCGGTCATGGGGGCAAAAATCGCTGAATGAGTACTTGTCGCTCTCATCGCGGCCACCGACCGGGTTCTGGAAAAACTATCTACAAGTCTCCAGCCCATCCTCGACCCACACACCTAGTGGTCCATGTCGGCCGAGCCGTTCAGGAGTCGTAGTGCTCTCGACGCGAGGCTGCCAACTCCGAAGACGGCGGCACAGATGGCCATCACCATGCTCGCCGACGTGACACCTCCCACCTGGAGTGCCAGAGTCGTTGCCGCAAGTCCGACGGGATTACAGCTCAGGATGAGCATGTTCTGAGCGCTCATCACCCGGCCCCGCTCATCCTCAGCGATGGTGTCCATCAAAGCGGACTGGAGTACGGCGTTGACCATTCCCGATCCGATACCCGCGCACCCAGCCGCGACCAGTGGCCACCAGGCCGGCAAGAGCAGGGCCAAGGAGCCGAGGCCGCCGGAGAGGAGGACCATGCCTGCGATGAATCGTTTGCGTCGGCTGAACCTCGTGTGCAGAAAGACGGATGCGCTGGCGCCGGCCAGCATTCCGACAGCCATGGCCGAAAGCGTCAGTCCCAGTTGGTCTGGTCGTCCGACACTCTCGAAGTGGATTGGGAGAAGCAGGCCTTGGATAGAGCCCAGGATGACGCCGCTGGCCGCTGTTACCGACATGATGGAACGGATCAGTGGTTTCGTTTTCACCACACGGAAACCGTGCAACGATGTTCGCCAGGTCACGGCCGGAAGCGGCCCGGAACTGTGCTCGCGGGCGCCAAGGGCCTGAGGTAGGGACGTGGTGACCAGGGCCGCCGTGAACGATGTAGCGGCAGTGATCCACATGACAGTGGCCCCTGGGAGCTGTGTCATGAGGAACCCGGCGACCGCTGGAGCAATAGCGGTGACGAGACCTGTGTTGGCTCCGCGCAGTGCAGCGATACGGTCGATGGAAAGACCGGAGAGCTTGGCGACCCTGGGAGCTAGCGCCTGACGTGCGGTGGTACCGGGCACATCACCAAACGACCCTGCAATACCGAGCACGATGAACCACCCAGTCGACAGGCCGAAGGTGAGATCAACCAAAGGAATGCTCGCAACGCTCAGCGCGGAGATCACATCGGCGGTGATGGAAACCTTCCGGCGATCCCACCGGTCAACAACATAGCCGCCGACTAAGGCTGCCAACAATTGCGGGACAGCCGCGGAGACAGCGACCGTGCCGGCTGCTATAGGGTCCTGAGTGACCTGCAGAACGAGCAACGGTAGCGCGATGGCGATGATGGCGTTGCCGGCGAGTGAGAACAGGTCGGAGAGCAGAAAGCCCACGACCATCAGGCGCCCCTTCATTGGGAGACTGCACGCTCCAGGTGTATGACTGCTTGAAAAATCCCGTCATCGGTTTGGACCTTGCCGGCGAGCTCGTGCGCTGTGCGCATGGCGGCTGGATCGGTAAGTACGGAGTCGAGGCGTTCAGCGAGTCGATCACCGGTCAGTCGTCGCTGCGAGAGGGGGGAAGCTGCTACGCCGAGTGAGTGCATTCGGGTCGCCCAGAACGGCTGGTCTGCCACGAACGGGCAGACCACTTGCGGGCGGCCGGCTCTGACTGCTGCTGCGGTTGTCCCCGCCCCGCCATGGTGGACGACGGCACTGACGCGGGGAAACAGTAGATCATGCGGCACGGCGTCCACCACGAAGATGCGATCGTCTCCTCGGTCGATATCCAGGCCTCCCCAGCCCCGGGCCAGCACGGCCCGGATGCCCGTGCGCTCCACGGCGTCGATGACTTGCCGAGTAAGTGCACGCGGGTCAGCGCCAGCCATGCTGCCGAAGCCGATGTAGACCGGCGGTTCCCCGGCTCCCAGGAACTCGTCTAGTTTCTCGGGCAGAGCTACGTCCGCCCGGCCTGGTAGTTGCCAATAACCGGTCATCACCGACGTGATCGGCCAGTCATCTGGACGTGGAACGACTTGAGGACTCACCGCGTGCAGTACCGGTACCGGGCGGCCGTGGTGATCGACCAACGGATCGTGTCGCCGCTTCCGCCGAGGCAGTCGCAGCGATTCCGCTCGCCACCGGTCAATGGTCTTGCCGAAGGTCAGCACCGTTCCCTTCATCCCGAGATAGGTCGCTCGATTCAATGCTTTCGGGAGCGTCGGGACCTCCATCGCCGGCCAGGGGAACGCGCGAGTGGGTACGTACATCGGCAGCGGCAACCCCAGCACCGACGGGATATCCAGCTTCTCCGCGATGTGAGGCCCAGCCAGTACCTGCCCGTTATGGACAACGACATCTGCGCCTGCTCCCACACCTTCCGAAGCCACCCGCCAGGCGTCAGCCAGCACCTGCTCGAACATCTGCGGCAGTCGCCGAGCCAACGCGATCTTGGCAGCCATCCCACCAGTGGCGACATCGCCGACCGCCGCGGCAACATCCATTCGCTCCAACGGGCCGTCGTCCAACTCACCAAATACCACCCCCTCAGCCTCGACCAGTGACCGAAATCGTCGCGGTGCTGCCACCGCCGCCTCATGCCCCCGGTTCATCAGCCGCCGAGCCAGCGCCACGAACGGTTCCACGTCTCCGCGTGTACCGAACGTCAGGATCAACACTCGCATACTGCCTCCATCTGTCGTATGCCGCGATCGCAACACTAGTCCGAATGTTTGGAATACTGCAAACATTCAGTATCCCAGCTAGGCTGGGAGCCATGTCATCACCCACAGAGGGAGATCTCCAAGCTGTCGCGGAGGCGTTCGCGCTCCAGCTCATCCGCGGTGGACTACAGCGGATGCCAGCCCGGGTGCTTGCCACTCTCCTGTTCAGCACCGCCGACACCATCACCGCGCGTGAGATCGCCGCTCAGCTCAACGCCAGCCCCGGCACCATCTCCACGACTATCCGAACGCTCGACCGAAGCGGCCTGATCGAACGTGTCGCGGCACCAAACAGCCGCCGTGAACACTTCCGTTTCCCCGCCGACGGCTGGGTACGGCTGATGTCGACGCAGAACGAGACCCTTGCTCATATGCACGCGGCTGCCCAGGAGGGTCTGGCCGCGGTACCAGCTGATTCCTATGCCGGGCAGCGCCTCACCGATATGGCCAGGTTCTACGCCTACCTTGCCGATGAGATGCCCGCCCTCCTCGAGCGATGGAAGGCCGAAGCCAAGCCCACATCGACCGACAACGAAGGAACGAACCTCAGCCAGTAGAGGACTGCCCTCAGGGCGGCCGAGCTGATCATTCCTTGGCGCAAAGCTAGTGCTGCGTTTGGCTTTCCGCGCTGCTCACCACGATCGTGTCTACGCCATCTGGGTCTTACCCGGCGCGGCCGCGACGTCCGGGTGGGAGGAGCACTTTGCAACGGGTGCGGGCGACCCACCCCTGCGCGGTCGACAGCGGCACACGGCTGATCTCCGCCATCCGCGTGATCGGGTTCGGCTCCCCGTCATCCACGAGGCGGGTGTTTTGGAGGGCGACGACTTCGTAGAAGTTCGAGGTGCGCTTCGGGTTCCCCAGCGGCTTCCACACGTCCTCCGCGCGCATGATGCGACCCAACGGCATGGTCACGGTGCCGCCCTCGAACCGGCTGACCCCGGTCACGGTGAACTGGCGGCGGTTGATCGCCGCGTCGATCGGCGAGGTCGGCAGGTTGCGTAGCATCGGACTTGCCACCGGGTCGCCCGCCCATTCGGGCAGGTACACGACGCCCGATCATTCGCGGGTGGTGTTCAGCTGGCAGCAACTATCTTGACGCTCAGAACCAACTAAGCCTCAATACCGTTAAGTTAGAGCGTTTCCGGTTAGACTGGGTGTATGCCTCGCAGCGGATGGAGAAAACCAGTCACCGACCGTCGCCTGGCCGACCTGGTGTCGGTGGGCTTGCTCACGCGAGTATTCCCGCCCGATCTTGTCGATGAAGTCATCGCCGATGCCGGACGCCAGCAGCAACGCTCACGCGTGCTGCCTGCCCGCGTGGTCGCGTACTTCACGATCGCGATGGCCCTGAACGCCGACGGGTCATATGAAGACGTCTTCGCCGATCTCGTCGATGGGCTGTCCTGGGCATCGGGGTGGGAAGACGAGTACCCCTCCCCGTCAGCCTCGGCGATCTTCCAAGCCAGAGCCCGCCTGGGTGCTGACCCGGTCGAGGCCGTGTTCCGGCAAGTCGCGAAGCCACTGGCCGGCCACGAATGGGCCGATTCCTGGTTAGCCGGCAGGCGACTGCTCGCCATCGATGGCACCACCCTCGACATTGCCGACACGCCGGTCAACGACGCCGAATTCGGTCGTCCTGGAGTCGGTCGCGGCGAACAAGCCGCCTACCCCCAAGCCAGGGTCGTCGCGGTGGCCGAGACGGGCACACATGCCGTCATCGACGCCGTCGTCGGGGACACCGGGACGGGAGAGACCACACTGGCAACTGATCTCATCGACCGCCTCGGTCCCGGGGTCGTGCTCACTGCCGATCGCGGTTTCTACAGTTTCCGACTCTTCCAACGCGCCGTGGCCACGGGAGCGGACCTGCTGTGGCGAGTGAGGTCCAACGTCAAACCTCGTCATGTCAAGACCCTGGCCGATGGCACCTGGCTGGCCGACGTCTCGCCGTCGTCGGGGCGCGGATGGCGCACGGTCACCCCAATGCGGGTGCGTGTCATCGACTACGAGATCGCCACCAGCGAAGACTCGGCCCAGTCGTACCGGTTGCTCACGACTCTGACTGATCCGGACGAGGCCGCCGCCGAGGATCTTGCTGCTGCCTATCATCGTCGGTGGGAGATCGAGTCGGTCTTCGATGAACTCAAAACCCATCAGCGGGGGCCACGTATCGTGTTGCGGTCGAAGTCTCCCGACCTGGTCAGACAAGAGATCTGGGGACACCTGTGTTGCCACTTTGCGATCAGGGTGCTGATGGCCGAGACGGCCTGGCACTGAGGCAACGACCCTGGCCGGGTGTCGTTTGTCAAAACGCTTCGCCTCTGCCGTCGGTCATTGACCCAGGGCAGTTTTTCCCCCTGAAGACACGGACCAGACAGCAGTCTGGCAACGAGGCGTGAACTGGTTGGCCAGCCACCTCAATCCAGTCCGACGACGGCGCCGGAATCCGCGGGTGATCAAACGCAAAATGTCGAAATGGCCAGTCAAGAAGCACCACCACAGATATCCCGAGCCGCCACCATCCCCAGAGCCAGCCATTACCTCCCTAACTTAACGGTATTGGGCTTAACCGCAGGGCAGGCAAGATCACCGATGACGACATTCCTGACACAGCTGGTTTCCATCTGAGTCTCGACGATGACGACCCCGTCGTGACCTACTTCGCCATCGCCACGAAACAGCCCTTGATTGGGCCCCTGTTAGCAGTCCAGCGGCTAGAGTGAGTCGGCTAGATCGGCTGGTGAATCAGGGAGGCGACCGCGAGACCACGCTTCGTCATGGATCAGCGGTCGTGATGCTCGCAGGTAGTCGCGCGTAGAGCGGTCAGCACGCGATTGCATGCGGCAACTTCAGTCGGGCGTGTTCGGCGAAGCGTCCGGTGGATCGTCCGATCTGGTAGTTCGCCATACCAGTACGGTCAACGCCACGGCCAGCAACAGCAGTACGGCGTTTTGGGCGTATTTCGCGGTGAAGGTCACGCCTTCTGAGGCCGGAGTCAGGAAACCAGTCAGCGTGCCGCCGATCACTGCTGACGCTCCAACTAGGCCAGTCTCTTGCGCGCCCCATGCGCCGGAGACGGTAAGTCTGTGAATCGAGGCGAATCCTACCACCAGGACGGCAGAGAGTCCCGTCGCGCCGAGCCAGGTGGGCGGGACCATATCGATCGCCACTTTACCGGCAATACCCCCGAGCAAGATCACAAGCGGCACAACATGCCGGTCCCGATGCTTCCTGGGCGCTAACGGCTGACCCCAGCGGGATAGTGCCGCGACGATCAGCCCCAGGACCACCAAGCACACGCTCACTACTTGCCAGGGCCCTGGGGTGTAGCCGTAGATTTGACGGCCGTCGAAGTGCACCAGCACTGCAGCAATTGCAAACAGGGCGCTGATCACTGCGATTCCGACTCGTCCCAGCAGCGGCCGCCGCCGCTGAGCGGGGGCAAGGGCTTGCAGCAGAGCCAGGGGAGCGCCAATGCTCATCAGAACGTGCCCGGTGACCCACTCGAGCGTGGGTCCGAGAGCCAACCCCAGAGGCTGGATCAACGTAGGGCGGCGCAGCTCTTCCCAGTAACTGAGTTCAGAGGAGTGCGCACCAAACATCGAAAGGTCGATCAGCCCTGGCATTGCCACCCCGAACGCCGCACTCAGCGCCAGAGTGCCACGCCAACCGCGCCCTGTGCGTACCGAGATCTCGCGGATCAGCAACGCCGCGCCGCCGTACAGCGGAGCGAGCAGAGCCAAGCCGCCGAGTAGAGCACCGAGATTTCCGGTTGCCGTCAGATAGGCCTGCAGATACTCCGCGCACACAGGTGCGGGTCAAGTCCCTTTTCGTGGTGTACTTCGGTAGTTCCTCTAACTTGGTAGCAAG
>JAKDNC010000170.1 GCA_030452025.1 Nocardioides sp.
CGCCTCCGTCACCGACCGCGCCGGGCCGGGGGGCGGGGGCATCGGCTGGCCCGGCGGTGGCCCCGGGGAGCCTGGCGGGACGGATTGACTCGGGGCCGCGGCGTCCCCTGCGGGCGACCGCACAGGTTCGGCGCGCTCGAGTGCGATCGGCGTGGACGGCCCCTGCTCGGGCGAACGCGTCGCGGAGCCGGACGGCGTACTGCTGCGCGGACCTGCCTCGTGAGAACCTGTCCGGCCCTGCACGGGCGCCGGCACCACCGGTGGCTCGACCTCCTTGACCGGCATCAGGCGCATCGCGGTGAGGTTGACGACGTGTCGTGGACGGTCGGCTGTCAGCTCCTCGCGGACCGCAACGGGCCGGATGTCGAGGACCACCGACCTGGCGACGTGATCGTGCCAACCACGCCGTTCACCGGTGTGATCATCGACGGCGGTCCAGGCCAGCGTGGCCAGACCGAGCCCGAACATCGGGAGCGACCCCACGCCCACGACCGTCGTGCGGACGAGGGCGGGGCCGATGCCGATCGGGTCGCCGGTCTCAGCGTTGACCACCCGCAGACCGAAGGCCGCGCGGCCAGGAGAAACGCCGAATCGGCCCAGTAGTACGGCGAAGACAAGGCTCACAACCACGACCACGGCGACGACGAAGCCGATGCCGGGCACGATCCTGTCGTCGCGGAAGAACCACCACCAGGCCGCCAAACCCGCGAGCGCGAACAGGGTCCATGCAATGGCGCGGTCCACCACGAAGGCGCGGAACCGGCGCTCGGGATCGGCGACCCGGAAAGTCGCAGGGGCAATGGGCACGTAGGTCCTATACGTTCGTGACCTGGATGGTGACGCCGTCACCGAGATCGATCACGGAACCGGGGAGCAACTGCACGGCGATGCCGGGCTGCAGGTCCTCCGCGGAGAGTCCCGGGAGGGTGAGCACAGTGCCATTGGTCGAGCCCATGTCGGTCACGATCGCGCTGCCGTGGTCGGCTCCCGAACCGGGACGGACCTCAAGGTGGGTCGAGGAGATCTCCTGGTTGGGGCTGTTGACCGTGACCAACCGCGGCTGGTCGGTCGAGGTGAAGCGGCGTGCCTCGGGGGCACGACCCACGAGCACGGCCCGGTCGACGTCAACCGTTTCGCCGTCGGAGAAGGTCAGGCGAGCCACCGGCTGGGCGGTCACGCTGGGGGCCTGCGGCTGGCCGGGGATGCCCGGATGCTGGCGCTGGAACTGGTCCGAGTCATAGGAACCGGCCTGGGTGTGCCCGTCGTGGTCACTGTCGCCTCCCTCCACCGGTCCGGGCGCCGGCACCACCGGGTCAACCTCACCCCACGCCGGCGCAGCAGGCGCCCCAGCAACAGGCTCACCCCACGCCGGCGCTGAGGGCGCATCCGTGACGGGGCCCTGATCGACCGGGACTCGCCCCAAGCCGGCGCAGAAGGAGCATCGACCGGGCTGTCACCCTCGAAGATGGCCTGCTCGCCGGAAACGTCCCGCTCATCGAAGATCGAGAGGCCGTGATCGGTGTCGGCCGGCGTACCCCATGTTGGCGTGCCCCAACCTGACGGCACGGGGGCGGCGGGAACTGCCCCCTCCGCCGGCGGCGCCCACATCGGGGGCTCGGACAGGTCGGGCGTGGATGCGGACCAATCGTCCGTGGGCGTTGCCCCGACGATGTCGACCTCTTCCTCGACCGCAGCCTCGGGATCGAGGGAGGCGATCTCGTCGGTCGGTGTCTCCACGGGCACGGCGGCCATGGCGACGTCCGCGCCATCGCCATCAGCGACGCCGAGGTCCTCGACCTGGGCCACGTCGACGGCATCCGCGTCACCGGTGGCCACCGAGGCGATCGGATCCGCCCCTGTCTCGGTGGCCGCGGGGGGCGAGACCGCAACGAGCGGCGGCTGGTCGACGCGCGAGACGCGGACGAGCCCGCCGATGATCGGGAAGTCCTGACCGAGGTCCCCGACCTCGTCCTCGAGATGGAGGGTGAGCTTCTCGACGCCGGGCAACGTCCGCTCGACCCAGGTGCTGGCCTCTCCCCCGTCGACCTCCACGGTTTCGCCGTCGGAGAGCACGAAGGTCGCGCGGGCCGCACCACGCAGTACGATCCGGCTCGGATCGTCGACGGAGCTGATCAGGACGAACGATGGCAGGGACCGCAGGCCAGACGCGATCAGCGCGTCGAGGAGTTCGTCGAATCCGGTGCCGGCGTCGACCAGCTCCCAGATCGAGGCGACCCGCGACTTCTCGCTGCCCGGGAGCAACACGCTCGCGTGCTCGCCGAAGATCGCGAACCATCCACCTGAGCGGTACGAACGCACGGCGCTGTTCGGGGCGTCGGTCATGGAAGTGCTCCCAACTTGTTCTCTAGGCTCACAGGTTCATTGCGCGCTTCGCGCGACGCACCGGTCTCGGACAATCCCACCACATCAACCACGACCGCGGTCGCGTTGTCCTCCCCGCCCGCAGCCACCGCAGCAGCCACGAGCCGCTCGGCCGCGTCACGGGGGTCCTCGACCTCACGCATGAGGTCAGCGATCACGCCGACGTCGATCATTCCGCTGACCCCGTCGGAGCAGAGCATCAGCCGCTCCGCCGATCCCAGCGGCAACACGAAGAAGTCCGGATCACGCAGCACGGGGCCACCCAGCGCACGGGTGATCACATGCCGTTCCGGATGGTGTGCGGCGGCGTCGGTGTCGAGCTCGCCAGCGTCGACGAGCTCCTGGACGAGCGAGTGGTCGACCGAGACCTGGTCGATCTCGCCGTTGTGGAGCTTGTAGATGCGGGAGTCGCCCATGTTGGCCAGCAGCCACTTGGGGCCCTCCTCGTCGGCGGCCAGCAGGGCTGCGGCGACCGTCGTTCCGGCGTACCACGCCTGGTCGTCCGGGCCACGGTGATCGTCGCCGTACTCCTGAATCCGGCGCTGTGCCTCCTGCAGGGTGTCGGCGACAACCTGGGGCCCACGGGTCTCGTCGTACCCCTCATGAGCGAGTCGGGCGAACTCCTCGACCGCGATGGCGCTGGCGATCTCGCCGGCCTGGTGGCCACCCATCCCGTCGGCGACGACGAACACGGGAGACGACGCGAAATAGGCGTCCTCGTTGGTCTGGCGCACACGCCCGACGTCTGTGGCTGCCCCACAATGCAGATGCACGACGCCCACCTGACTCCTCACCGTTCGAGCATCCTCACCGGACGCAAGGGCGAGCCTAGTAGCGTGGCACGGATGGACACCACGACTCCGGTGTACCGCTCGCTGGCGGACCAACTCCGCGCCTGGCCCGAAAAACGCCTCGCGCGCCTGCTGCGCGCCCGTCCTGACCTCGCCACTCCAGCTCCTCAAGATTCCGGTCAACTCGCGTCTCGCGCAGCCACTCGCGCGTCCGTGCTTCGGGCGCTCGACCGGCTGACCAACGCCGAACTCTGGGTACTTCATGCCCTGGCCGCGCCCGATCGAAACCACACCGGTCCAGACTCGTGCCACGAAGGCGACTCGGTGATCCGTGAACGCCTCGCCGATCTCGCGCTGGCGTGGGAGTCGTCGTCGGGTCTGCGCCCCCTCACCGTGGTCACCGAGCTGCTGCCCGAACCGCCCGAGGGTGCCCCGGGGGCCGACGCCCCGGAGCTGCTCACCAGCGAGCGCGACCCCGATGTGGTCTCCCGTACCGCAGCCGGTGCAGCATTCGACGTCGTTCGACGGATGGAGTTGCTGCTCGACCATTGGGGCGCGCATCCCCCGGGGATGCTGCGCAGCGGCGGGCTCGCCGTGCGCGACCTCCGAGCCACAGCTGCCCTGCTCAATGTCGATGAACGCGAAGCCGGGTTCCTCATCGAGCTCGCCGCCACAGCGGGCCTGCTCGCCAGCGGCTCCCCCGGCGATCTGGTGGAGAGCTGGCTCCCGACCGATGCGTACGACGCGTGGTGCCGCCGCAGCGCCGCCGAGCGGTGGACCGAGCTCGTCCGCGCCTGGCTCGGCAGCTCGCGGGTGCCCGGCCTGGTCGGCCGCAAGGATCCGGCGGGCAAGACGCTCAACGCCTTGGCTCCGGGTCTGGTCGACCCACACATGATCGACACCCGCCTGCTCACACTCGCCCAGATCGCCTCCCTCGAGCCTGGCCTGGTCCTGGCCATCGGCACCGGGGTGTCTTCGGTCGTCGAGCGCGTCCGGTGGCTGCGACCGCGTCGCCCCTCGACCACCGGGCAGCTGGTCGCCTGGGCCACGGAGGAGGCCGCGCTGATCGGCGTCACCGGCCTGGGCGGGCTCTCGGAGGCCGGTCTACGGATGCTCGAACGCGACGAGAAGCGGGCGGTCAGGGTCCTTGATCCGCTGCTGCCCGAGCCACTCGACCACGTCCTCATCCAGGGCGACCTGACCGCGATCGCCCCCGGCCCGCTCGAGTCCGCACTGGCGGCCAAGCTCCAGCTCGTCGCCGACGTGGAGTCCCGGGGTGGCGCGACCGTCTACCGGTTCACCTCGGCCTCCCTGCGACGGGCGCTGGACGCGGGCTGGACTGCCGCTGAGATCCATGCCTTCCTGGACTCGATCTCGCGCACCCCGATCCCCCAGGCCCTCACCTATGTGGTCGATGACACGGCGCGCACCTTCGGGACTCTGCGTGTGGGTTATGCCGAGGCGTTCATCCGAACCGACGACGAGGCCGCGTTGGAGACACTCCTGCGCGACCGGAGGTCGGCCTGGCTCGGGCTGCGCCGGATCGCCCCGACCGTGGTGATCAGCACCACCCCCATCGACTTACTGCTCCCCCGGCTCCGTGAGCTCGGGGCCTCCCCGGTGGTCGAGGCCGAGGACGGCACCGTCCACGTCGCGCGTCCCGACGTGCACCGCGCCCGGCGGCCCAAACAGCGCTCCACCGGCCGCGACTCGGCCCGCTCCTCAGCACAGGTCACCGCAGCTGTGGCCGCCATCCGGGCCGGGGACCGGGCCCGCGAGGCACGTCCCGAGCCGGCCGTCGCCACCAAGCCCGCTGACTCCCTCGCCGCCCTGCGCCACGCGATCGAGACGCAGGTCAGCGTGCTGATCGGCTACCTCGACAACCACGGCACCAGCACGGAGCGGATCGTCGACCCGCTCCGGGTCGAGGGCGGCCAGCTGACCGCGCACGACCACCGCAGCGACGACCGGAAAGTCTTCGCGGTCCACCGAATCACCGCCGTGCGCATACTCTCTGGCGTCGATACGTAGACTCTGAGGGTGGATTTCATCAGGTATGCCGAGTCAGCGGCGAGTCTGCTCAACGCAGAGCTCGTCGGTCTCGATGACCTCGTGTCCCACCTCGAGGGACGCGACTGGCTCCACCACCAGTGCACCGAGAAGGACCTGGCGAACGTGCGCCGCTTCCAGAGGGACCTGCGGCCGGCCTTCGTCGCCTCGGACGAGGGCGACGTGCCCGCGGTCGTCAAGGGACTCAACGCGCTCCTCGACCGGCATCCGGTCACACCGATGATCTCCGACCACGACCTCGGCAACCTCCACCTCCACGTCGCCAACCGCGCAGCCTCGGTCTCGGAGCTGTTGATCTCTGAGGCCCTGCTGGGTCTGGCCACACTGATCTGCGATCTCGGGGCGACGAGACTCGGCGTCTGTTCGTCGGACAAGTGCGACAACGTCTACGTCGACACCTCGCCCAACCAGTCGCGACGCTACTGCTCGGACCGTTGTTCCTCGCGTGCCAACGTCGCTGCCTACCGAGCCCGGCAGAAACTGGTCTCGGCCAACGCCTCGGCTCCCGCCGCCGCGGCCGAACCCTCGCGAGCCGCTCGGTGACCGGCGGCCCCCTGATCGTCCAGTCAGACAAGACGCTGCTGCTGGAGATCGACCACCCTGCTGCGGCCGAGTGCCGCAAGGCGATCGCACCGTTTGCCGAGCTCGAGCGCTCCCCCGAGCATGTGCACACCTATCGGCTGACGCCGTTGGGGCTGTGGAACGCCCGTGCCGCCGGACACGACGCGGAGCAGGTCGTCGACACGCTGCTGGAACACTCCCGCTACCCAGTGCCGCAGTCGCTGCTGGTCGACGTCGCCGAGACGATGTCCCGCTTCGGCCGGCTCCGGCTCGAGAAGCATCCCACCCACGGCCTGGTCCTCTCCTCCAACGACCGTCCGGTGCTCGAAGAGGTCCTCCGGGCGAAGAAGGTCCAGGGAATGCTCGGCGAGCGCATCGGCGGCGCTGACGGAGACACCGTCGTCGTGCACAGCTCCCAACGCGGAAACCTCAAGCAGGTGCTGCTCAAGCTGGGCTGGCCGGCCGAGGAC
Source organism: Nocardioides sp. (assembly GCA_030452025.1). Classification (GTDB taxonomy): domain Bacteria; phylum Actinomycetota; class Actinomycetes; order Propionibacteriales; family Nocardioidaceae; genus Nocardioides. The sequence continues at coordinate 6,275 of JAKDNC010000170.1, forward strand.
TTCGCTGGGTACGTCGACGGGGAGGCCCACTCGATCGCCCTCGACGAGACCGAGTGGAAGCTCCGCGACTACCAGCGCGACGCGGCCGACTCCTTCTGGCACGGCGGCTCGGGAGTCGTCGTACTCCCCTGTGGCGCCGGGAAGACCCTCGTCGGCGCGGCAGCCATGGGGCGCGCCCAGGCGACCACGTTGATCCTGGTGACCAACACCGTTTCCGCGCGACAGTGGAAGGACGAGTTGATTCGTCGCACGTCGCTGACCGAGGACGAGATCGGCGAGTACTCCGGCGCGGTCAAGGAGATCCGCCCGGTCACCATCGCGACGTACCAGGTGCTCACGCTGAAGCGGAAGGGCGCCTATCCGCACCTCGACCTGCTCGATGCCCGGGACTGGGGGCTCATCGTCTACGACGAGGTGCACCTGCTGCCGGCGCCGATCTTCAGGATGACCGCGAACCTGCAGGCCCGTCGGCGTCTCGGGCTGACCGCCACTCTGGTGCGTGAGGACGGTCGCGAGGGCGATGTCTTCTCGTTGATCGGGCCGAAGCGGTTCGATGCCCCGTGGAAGGACATCGAGTCGCAGGGCTGGATCGCACCAGCGGACTGCGTCGAGGTCCGCGTGACGTTGCCGTCCGCCGAACGGCTTGCCTACGCGACCGCGGAGCCGGAGGAGCGGTATCGACTCGCGGCCTGCACCCATCACAAGATCGACGTGGTGAAGCGACTCGTCAAGGAGCACGCGGACCAGCCGACCCTGGTGATCGGGCAGTACATCGACCAACTCGACGAGCTCGCCGCCGCCCTCGATGCCCCGGTGATCAAGGGCGAGACGACGGTCAAGGAACGTCAGCGCCTCTTCGCGGCGTTTCGATCCGGGGAGCTCGGACTGCTGGTGGTCTCGAAGGTCGCGAACTTCTCGATCGACCTGCCCTCGGCCGAGGTGGCCATCCAGGTGTCGGGTTCGTTCGGCTCACGCCAGGAGGAGGCCCAGCGGCTGGGCAGGCTGCTGCGCCCCAAGGACGAAGGCAAGTCCGCACACTTCTACACGATCGTCTCCCGGGACACCGTCGACGCGGACTTCGCCCAGAACCGCCAGCGGTTCCTTGCCGAGCAGGGATATGCCTACCGGATCACCGACGCCGAAGCGTGAGTGCGCGAGGAACGAGCGGTCGAACTGCGAGACGTCAA
>JAKDNC010000171.1 GCA_030452025.1 Nocardioides sp.
GGTCTGCCGCCGCCCCGTCGGCGGAATCCGACGAGGCGGACGGGCCGGCAGCCAGGCCGTCGGCAACCCAGGACGCAGCGCGGGCCGCTGCGACTGCCCGGGCAGCTGCGGACGAGGCGAAGGCGGAGGTTGAGGAGGCGAGGAACGAGATTCTGGGCTGAACTCCTGAGCCATCGAGACGCTCCGGCAGGAGGATGACGGCCGGAAACGCCCTACAGTGAGATGGGACGGCACCCCGAGCGACCCACAGGAGGACCATGATCTCGCACCAACCGCTCCAGAAGGCCGACTTCGGCGCCATCTATGACCAGCCTGATCCCCGGGCGTATTTCCTGACGCTCGAACCGTACGACTATGTGATTGCCCAACACGGCGCCGATCTCTTCTCCCGGCTGCTGCAGGCTCGCGGCCCGACGGACGTACGTCGGCAACGCATCCTCGATGTGTGTTGCTCCTACGGCGTGGTGGCGACGCTGATGAAGACCGGGCTCGACGTCGCGGCACTCACTGAGCACTACCGCACGGCGGCCGCGCAGGACCTGACCCGTGAACAGTTGATCGAGGCCGATCGCCGCCTTCTCCAGGAGGCCTCCGTGCCCGGACGTGCCGATGTCATCGGGCTCGATGTGGCCGCCAACGCCGTTGACTATGCGCGAGCGACCGGTGCGCTCGACGCGGGTGTCATCGAGAACCTTGAGGTCGACCCGCCCTCCGCGGAGCTCGTCGCGCTGATGTCTGACGTGGACTTGATCACCACGACCGGCGGCGTCGGGTACGTCACTGAGCCAACCTTCGATCGACTCCTCGATGTTGCCCACGAGGGGGTGTGGGTGGCCTCGTTCTGTCTGCGCACCTACGACTACGACCCCGTCATCAACACCCTTGAGAAGCACGGGCTGACGACCGAACGTCTGTCGCAGACTTTCCCGCAGCGCCGGTTCACCGGCCCGGCGGAGGAGAAGTGGGCCCTGGACAGGGTCCGCAAGAATGGCGCCGACCCGACCGGCAAGGAAGCCACGGGGTACTACCACGCGGAGTTCTACCTCTCCCGCCCCGCCTGCGAGGTCGAACGACTGCCACTCGCGCAACTGCTTCCGGAGCGCAGCGAGTTCTCCATGAGCGATCTGTGACCCTGACCGGGCCTGCGAGCCACCGCCGGCTTTGTTGTGAGCACGCCCGGGTCAGCTCCGGTTCTTGCGCCAGATCGCGGTGGTTAGCACGGTGGCGAAACCCGTCCAGAGCGTGTAGGGCACTAGAAATCGGCCCGCAGGTGTGGCCGCACTGCCGGCGGTCCGCGCCAGGTCGGCGCTGCTGGCTGCCAGCGCTCCCGCGACCACGATGGACGCACCGGTCTGCTGCGCCTTGAAGAAGGACCAGCACCAACCGGCGTTCAACGCCATGTTGAGCGCGAGCTTGCGGCGGTATCCCTTCGCCGGCTGCTCAGCCATGTGGGCCTGTGCGATGCCGGACCCCACCGCGGTCTGGGCATAGAGGATCGACCACACCACCGGGAACACCAGCGGTGGCGGCTGGATCGCCGGCTTGTCCAACGAGCTGTACCACTCACTCTTGATCCCTGAGGCAGTCGCGACAGAGCCGAGCCCTGCCGCCGCCACCGGCAGGGCGACACTGCTGACGATCGATCGAGCATCCATGTGTCGAACCTATGCGCCCGTGGCCATCCGCGGTAGTTCCCCGCCGGAGACAGCGGCTCGACAAGCCCACCGCGAACAGTGTGCCCAGCGCGGAGCGACTCGCCGATCAGCCCATCTTTCGTCCCCAGCCCCAGGAATGTGGCAGTTCTCCACAGGCGGCTGACGGTCTCCGACGAATGTCGGCGGTGGCCTCTAGCGTTGTCACATGGAACCCACATCGGACACTCAGCGAACCGACGGGACCGGTCACGACCGGCACCCGCTCCAGCTGTGTGGCGATGCGATCGGGGCGGCATTGAAGGACGTCGCCGGCATCAACCCTCTCTTCGCGCCGGTCGAAGCCAAACGCGAAACGTTGCTCTCCCTCACCAGGCTGGGCGACCAGGTCGAGTCTCTGCGGATGAGCGTGATGGCCAACGCCGGGGACGTCGCCGAGGCCGAAGCCGCTCGCAGCATCGCGGCCTGGCTGGCGCCGAAAGTGTTGACCCAGCGCGAGACACAATCCAAGGCAGAGAAGCTCGCCTGCGACCTGCACAGCCACTACCCAGTGCTACGAGAGGCTCTCTCCACCGCCCACGCGAACATCCACCAGACACGAGTCATCGCCCGCAGCCTCAACGAGCTCCGCCGCCTCGAAGAGGTCACAACCAAGATCCTCGACACAGCCGAAGAGTTCCTCGTCGCCCAATGCGCCCACCTCACCCCGGCCGAGCTGAAGATCCTCGCCGACGGGGTCCTCGAACACCTCGACCCCGATGTGTTCACCGACGCGGAGCGCAAGAAGCTTGAGTCCGACCTGAAGAAGGCCCGCTCCGAGACACGGATGACCATGCGCAAGCGGGGCGACGGATCCACCGACGTGTCGATACGGATCCCCGACTCCCTTGCACTCCGGCTCAAGACCTACCTCGAGGCGCACACCTCACCCCGTCACGACAGCAACCGCAACAGCTTCGAGCAGCGCGACTCGGGTTCCCTGGCCGACGGGGCCGTGGCTTCGCGCTACCGCGACCCCGCCACCGGCGAAAGACTCCCCCAGGAACGGCTCATGGGCGAGGCCTTCTGCGCCTTCCTCGAGCGCTACGACCCCAACCAGATGCCCAAACACGGCGGCATGGCCACCACCCTGGTCATCACCACCGACTACGACGCGCTCACCCAGCGACTCGGACCCGGGACTCTGCCCGACGGCTCACGGTTGGCCGCGGGCGACCTGCGCCGGCTGGCATGCAACGCGAAGATCATCCCCGCCGTGCTCGGCGACAACTCCGCCGTCCTCGACCTCGGCACCACCCGCCGCCTCTTCTCCGTCGAACAACGCATCGCCGCCGGCATCGCCCACCCCACCTGCCAAGCGTCTGGATGCACGATCCCCAGCACCTGGTGCGAGGCCCACCACCGCACCCCCTGGTCCCAAGGCGGCAACACCGACCTCGACAACGCCATGCTCCTCTGCAACTTCCATCACCAACGCATCCACGACGACTCCTACCTCGTCAAAGAGCTCTCCAACGGCGACGTCAGATTCGCCACCCGCAGATAGGCCACCACCACATCCCCAGAGCTCAGCCCATGATCCCGGAGTGTCGGACCCCGAAGCTCACCACCAAAGTCGTCCGCACCTCACCGAGGCACCACCAGCCACCTCACCGAGGCGGCAGCTCACGCACTACGATGTGGGCCCCGGGCTCACCCGTCGCGGGCTGCTTGAACGCCATGATCCGATCGACGCGCACGTCGTCCGCCTCGATGCGCGAGCCTGTGCCGGCGCGACGTCCGAGCACGCCGTCGAGTGCGTCGATCGTCGGCTTGACCAGGTTGTCGAGATCGGGCTCGTTGGGTCCGGTCTGGTTCGCACTGAGCATGAAGGAGAGCTCGATGGCCACCCTGCAGTCCCTCGGCAACGAGCATCCGACGAAGGCCGCCCGCACGGCGTGCTTCCAGTTCCACTCGCGCTCCTCCCCGCCGTAGCCAGTGGGTCGACCCACGACCGTGCGGCCGAAGGTCGCCACGAGCGCGTGCGTCGGCGCATCATCCGATGTGCCTCCCGGTTGACTCTCCTCGAACGGCTCGGGAGGCGGCGGCGCAACGATGTAGCCCTCGGCGAGACTTCCGTAGACGCGCAACGCATCCCGACGGTGATGCCACAGCCACGCCAGGTGCGCGCACAGGATCGCGTCGAGCTCGTCCTCGATCACGTCCAGATGCATCTGCCGCGTCGCCTGCTCCACCGAGACTCGGAGCTCCAGCCACCGCGACACCGAGGAGACCTGCAGCTCAGGGATCGCCTCGAGGTGGTCGAGCAGCACGCCGAACGTCTCGCGTCGTGCCTGCGGCGTGCGGCCCCGACCGGCCTTGTAGGGCAGCACACTGCTCAGTCCGAACAGACTCACCATCGCCGGATGTGGATAGACCTCGATGCACACCGGCCGACCCACGCTCCCCCGATCGTCGGGATCCACTGACCAGCCGAATCGCTGCGCCAGAGTCTCGGCACGCGGCGGATCGAACATCGAGTTCGCCCGATTCGAGGGGTACGGCGACGCGCCGTACCGTCCGAAGGATCGCGCGACGAGGTTCTCCCCGGCACGCTGCCCGGACTCGTTGGGCACGATCAGCGGCGCGTCCACGGCCACGACCAGCGTCCGCGACGCGTGCAACGCCAGCCAGTGTGCGATCTCGTCGTCGCTGTGAACCACGCCTGAGGAGTGCAGCCGGCCGGACTCGTCGACCACCGCGATCCCGGTGCGGTTCCCGGGCTTCCACGCCAGATCGACGCCCACGAAGTGCACGCCATCAGGGTTCGTGCTGTCCATACCTTCGAGCCTAGTCCGGACGCGACGGCGCCTGGGTCTGGGAGACTCGGGGAGCCATGACCCACCGACCGATGGGGACCCGTTGACCACAACCCTCACCAGCTTCGGGCACGGCACGGCCGACCGTGAAGAGTTGCTGCGGCTGTTCGAGGATGTGCAGGTCCGGCGCGTGGTCGACGTGCGTCGATTCCCCAACAGCCGGCACAATCTCGACGTGCGCCACGACGCCCTCGCCACGTGGTTGCCCCAGGCCGGGATCGACTACCTCTGGGAGGAGCGGCTGGGAGGGCGCCGCACGTTGCCCAGGACCGAGGGCGCGGAGCCCGACCCGTGGTGGCGGGTGAAGAGCTTTCGCGCGTACGCCGCCCATACCCGCACTCCCGACTTCCGCACAGCACTGGACGAGCTGATCGGCGGTCTCGACGCCTTCACCGAGGGCACGATCCTGTTCATGTGCAGCGAATCGTTGTGGTGGCGCTGCCACCGGCGGCTGATCAGCGCCACCGCCCAACTCTTGGCCGACGTGGACGTCCAGCACCTCGACCACCAGGGGAAGCTGACTGCGCACCAGCCCTCCCCCGGAGCCCGGGTCGCGGACAACGAGCTGTTCTACGACGTGATGGACGACGCCGACGCCGCCGGTCCTGCCGACCGCGACTCCTGACCACCCGGAGCCGGTACCACCCCGGATCGAGCGCCGCAGGATGACTCCTTCAACGTCGCGCCGCCTGCAACCGCGTCAGCCACCGGTAGGAAGCCTTCGGTGTCCGCTCCTGTGTCTCGACGTCCACATGCACGACCCCGAACCGCTGGGTGAAGCCGGCTGCCCACTCCCAGTTGTCCAGCAGCGTCCACACGTAATACCCCTCCAGGTCGAAGCCGGGCACGGCGCCGGTGGCGAGGTCGGCGGCCACGTCCAGGTGTCGGGCCAGGTAGGAGATCCGTTCCTCGTCGTCGATCGATCCATCCGCGGACGGCTCGTCGGGAAAGCTGGCCCCACCCTCGGTGATCACCACGGCAGGCAGACGACGTCCATAGCGGGCGGCCATCTCCTCCGCGATCCGACGCAGACCGTCCGGCGCGATCGGCCAGCCGAACCCGGTCTGCGGGATGTCCGGCCAGTCGAGCAACCGGAACGGCAGGTCCTTGGCTGCCTCCGACTCCCCGTCCGGGGACATCCCGTCCGGATCCGCCCCCGCGGCCACCAGGGACGGGAAGTAGTAGTTGAGCCCGTAGAAGTCCAGCGGTTGGCTGACCAGGTCGAGATCCTTGCGCGACATCCGCGAGACGGCCTTGAGCAGCACCTGCGTCGGCAACGGCAGTCCCTTGGGCAGCTCCGGAGAGCGACCGAGCAGCACCGGATCGGCGAAGAGCCGGTTGTGCACGAAGTCCAGCAGGCCGGCCATCGCCCGGTCCTTCTTCGAGTCGGTCTCCGCGGTCACCGGGGTGTGCGCGTTGGTGATCCCGATCCTGCCCCGCACGGGCACCGACCGGAGCGCGCGTGCGGCGTGGCCGTGGCCCAGCAGCATGTTCCGGGCGACCGACCCCGCGCGACACAGTTGCTCCTCCCCCGGCGAGTGCACACCCAGGCCGTAGCCGTTCATCACCACGGTCGCCGCCTCGTTGATCGTCACCCAGTCCGCGACTCGGTCCCCCAGGCGCTGGCCGACGAGGGCGGCGTACTCCCCGAACCGCTCCGCGGTCGACCGGACCTTCCAGCCACCCTGCGCCTCGAGGGGAAGCGGTGTGTCCCAGTGGTAGAGCGTCGCCATCGGCCTGATGTCGAGCTCGAGCAGCCGGTCGACCAACCGGTCGTAGAAGTCCAGCCCCGCTTCGTCCACGCGACCTGACCCGTCGGGCTGGATGCGGGGCCACGACAACGAGAAGCGGTAGCCGTCCAGCCCGGCCGCGCGCATCAGCTCCAGGTCTTCCTCGACGCGGTGGAAGTGGTCGGTGGTCACCGCGGGGGTGGTGCCGTCCACGATCCGGCCCGGCTGGTCGGCGAAGTCGTCCCACCCGCAGCGGCCACGCTGGTCCGCGGCGCCCTCGATCTGCAACGCCGCCGTTGCGGTGCCGAGGACGAAGTCGCCCGGCAGCCGGTTCGCGAGGTCCTGTGGGTCGATCATGGTCCTGGCACTCTCCTGGTGTCGTTCGATCCGGGCGGCGGCCGCCTCATGCTCAAGTGTGGGTCGACCGTCCCAGACGGTTGACCCAGTCGACAAGCGTCCGTCTCGAAAGCGACCCGGCGGCATCTGGCCAGGTCCAACGCCGCGCGCCGACGCACCGCCGACGAACCGGGGGTCAACGGTCCCAGGCGCAGCGGAATCCGGCGTTCCCCGACGATGCGTCCTCCCCGTTCGCCGAGCGGGAGGCCACCCGGTAGCGGTTGCAGTAGGAGTCGTGGCACAGGTAGGAGCCGCCCCGGATCACCCGGCCGCCCCGCCAGGAGTCGGCACACCACTCCCAGACATTGCCGACGCAGCAGTGGAGGCCGAACCCGTTGGGCGGGTACGCCGTCACCGGCGCGGTGCCGGCCCACCCGTCGGCCGCTGTGTCGCGCTGGGGGAAGTCGCCCTGCCAGATGTTGCACTGGTGCTCGCCGTCCGGCGCCAGCTCGTCGCCCCAGGGGTAGCGCGCGCCGACCAGCCCTCCGCGGGCGGCGTACTCCCACTCGGCTTCGGTCGGCAGTCGACCGCCGGCCCAGGCGCAGAAGGCGGCCGAGTCGGCCCAGGAGACATGTACGACGGGATGGTCACCCCGGCCGGCCAGGTCCGAGCCCTGCCCCTCCGGGGTCCGCCAGGTCGCCCCGGGGACGGCACACCACCACGGAACAGAGGCAGCCCGCGGTGCCCGCGCCGCCACCGGCGCGGGCAGGTGCAGGTCGAAGACGTGGGACCAGCCGTAGCGCTCGGCGTCCGTGCGGTGTCCGGT
>JAKDNC010000172.1 GCA_030452025.1 Nocardioides sp.
GCATCGGGTATTCCAGCGTGATGCCAGCAGCGCCCAGGATGCTGCGGCATTCCCGGGCGACGGCGATCGCCTCACGCACGTTGTTGAGTTTCCCGAGGCTCACCTGCTCGGGACGGAGCCTGCCCTGGTCCTTGAGACGTCCGAGGTGGAGGGCGAGCAGCATGCCCTTGCCGACCTCCAGAGTCATGTCTGCCAGCTTTGCCTGCGTCAGCTGGTAGGCACCCAGAGGCTTGTCGAAGATCTGCCGCTCTTGGCTGTAGCGGATCGCACTCTCGAGGCAGTCCCGGGCCGCGCCCATGGCGCCGAAGACGATGCCGAAACGGGCCTCGTTGAGGCACGACAGCGGACCGGAGAGTCCCTTCGCCTCGGGCAGCATCGCCGACTCGGGCAGCCGGACACCATCGAGCACGAGCTCGGAGGTGACCGAGGCACGCAGCGAGAGCTTCTTCTTGATCTCCGGGGCGGAGAATCCGGGGGTCTCGGTCGGGACGACGAAGCCGCGCACACCGTCCTCGGTCTGTGCCCAGACCACGGCCACGTCAGCGATCGAACCGTTGGTGATCCACATCTTGTTCCCGGTCAGGACCCAGTCGGACCCGTCGCGGACGGCGCGAGTGCGCATGCCCGCCGGGTTCGAGCCGAAGTCGGGCTCGGTGAGTCCGAAGCAACCGATCGCCTCGCCAGTCGCCATCCGTGGCAGCCACTCCTGCTTCTGCTCCTCGCTACCGTGCTTCCAGATCGCGAACATCGCCAGGGACCCCTGGACGCTGACCAGCGAGCGCACACCGGAGTCTGCCGCCTCCAGCTCCAGACAGGCCAGGCCGTACGCCGTCGCACTGGCACCGGCACAGCCGTAGCCGTCAAGGTGCATGCCGAGAACGCCCAGACCGCCGAGCTCACCGGCCAACTCGCGTGCAGGAAGTGCTCCCTGCTCATACCAGTCTGCGAGGTGGGGGCGGACCCGGTCATCGAGGAAGCGGCGAACGGTGTCTCGCATCGCACGCTCTTCGTCGTCGAGCATCGACTCGATGTCGAACAGCGCTGTCGGGCTCTGCGGTTGCTTCTCGGCCATGGCCACTCCCTGGAGTTCGTTCTGGACGGCGGGATCCTGTGCTACGTTCAGATGGTATACCATATTTAAGGAAGGGTGGTCGACCGTGCGCCGACCGAGTTCTCACTCGCTGCTCCACTGGGCCCGCCATCTGGGAGTTCCAGTCGACGACCTCGATCCGACCCAGCTGCGCGAGGATCTCAGCGCCGGGACGATCCCCCAGGCACTGGGCCGCGCCGCAGAGCAGCACGGGGACTCCACCCTGACCGTGGACGACGAGCGCTGCACCCTCGCAGCGCTCGAGCTCGACGTACGCCGTCGGGCGGGCACGCTGGCGGGCATGAGCATCGGGAAGGGGCAACGCGTGGTCATCCACGCCCCCAGCTCCCTGTCGATGGTCACCAGCTACCTCGCCGTGCTCGCGACAGGCGCCACGGCCGTGCTGACCAATCCCGGCTACACCGAGGGCGAGCTCGCAGCGACCGTGCACCGCGCCGGGGCCACCCTGGTCCTGGGCGATGCCCCCGCCGCCTCGTCGAGCTCCAGCGCCGCCACCCTGACGCTGGTCGACCTGGCGAATCAATCGATCGACGCCCCGCCACTGGAGGATCCGGGGACGACACCGGAGGATGTGGCCCTGCTCGCGTTCACCTCGGGCACCACCGGAGAGCCCAAGGGCGTGCCCCTCACACACGCACACCTGCTCGCCTCCATCCGTGGCGCCATGTGGTCGTGGCGTTGGAGCCCCAGCGACGTGCTGGTTCACGCCCTCCCGCTCTTCCACCAGCACGGCCTCAGCGGCCTGCACGCAACGCTCGTGGCAGGCTCCAGCGCCTCGATCATCAGCAGGTTCGACGCCGAGGCACTGCTCACCCGGATCGACGAGGCGGGCGGCACCATCATGTTCGGCGTCCCGGCGACCCACCGACGTTTCCTGGAGCTTCCGACCGATCGACTCGAGCCGCTCCGACGACTCCGGCTGGTCACCTCCGGCTCCGGCCCCCTCTCTCCTGCTCTCGCCCAGGCATTCCGGTCGACCACCGGCGTCACCCTGCTGGAGCGGTACGGACTCACCGAGTCCGGCCTCGACGTCTCCAACACCTACGACGGCGACCGGCCGCCCGGGCGAGTGGGGACCTCCCTCCCCGGAGTCGAGGTGGAGCTGCGGGAGTCGGACGGCTCGCCCACTCCTCTCGGACAGTCCGGGGAGATCGTGCTGCACGGCCCACAGATCTTCGAGGGATACCTGAACAACCCCGAGGCCACCGAGGAGTCGTTCTGGCCCGGCGGATGGTTCCGCACCGGCGACCTCGGCCGCTGGGACGACGAGGACAGGCTGGAGATCACCGGACGACTCAAGGACCTGGTGATCACCGGGGGCATGAACGTCTCGCCGGTGGAGGTGGAGTCGGTGATCGAGCAGCTGCCAGAGGCGCGGGAGGCCGCGGTGGCAGGGCTCCCCAGCGAGCGCTGGGGCGAGGAGGTCGCCGCCTGGGTCGTGCCCGAGGGCGACTCCAAGCTCGATACGGACCGGATCGTCGCCTACTGCCGCGAGCACCTCGCGGCGTACAAATGCCCCAAGCACGTCTTCCGCATCGATGCCCTGCCGCGCAACCATATGGGCAAGGTCGTTCGCGGGGACCTCACCGCACCCGATGGGAGCACCGATGCCGGGACCGAAGCCCGAGAGTGAGCAGCTGGTGCCCGGCGACCAGCAGGAGGCGACCACGCGGCGCGACTTCGGCCTGGCACTGGCAGCCTCGCTACCCCTGGTGAACGACCTCAGCGCAGCCGATCCGGAACCACGCAGGGATGCCGCACCCCAGGGGCCGGGACCTGGGCTCCCCTGGGCCACACCGGCGGACCTCTCGCCCCTGCCAGAGGGACCCGCTCGCCGCGAGGCAGCGCTCGAGAGCGGATGGCTGGTGACCGCGGCGCCACCCACTTCTGCCAGTCACGGCGCCCTGCACGGGCTCGAGGTGGCCGTCAAGGACCTGATCGACGTCGCCGGGCTGCCCGTGCGCAACGGCACCCCGGGCGGGCTCTGGCGCAGCCCGGCGTCGTCAGCACCGGCATGGCAGGTCCTGGAGGCCGCCGGAGCACGCTGCATCGGCAAGGCAGCCACCCATGAGATGGCCTGGGGCGTCACCACTCCCGCGATCGGCAACCCTGCCGACCCCGACCGCTCCACCGGTGGATCGTCAGGGGGGTCCGCGGCGTGCGTCGCGGGCGGCGCGGCGCACGGAGCCCTCGGCACCGACACCGGCGGCTCCATCCGGATCCCGGCCGCTCTGTGCGGGGTGGTGGGCATCCGACCCACGCACGGATCGATCTCCTTGGAGGGGATCACCGCGCTGGCCCCGAGCCAGGACGTGGTCGGCCCGCTGGCGCGCGATGTCGCCACCTGTGCCGCCATGCTCGCGGTCATGACCGAACGTCCCCTCGGGCTGAACGAGACCGTGGAACGGCCGCTGCGCGTCGGCGTGCTCCGCGATCCGGGCCGCCTAGACGCAGACGTGGACGCGGCATACCGCCGCACGCTCACCTCACTCGCCCGTGGTGGGGTCGAGATCGTGGAGTGCGAGACCAGCCTGCTCAGGGACAGCAGCGCCCTCTCTGTGGTCACGATGCTGGCCGAGTCGGCCTCGCTCCACGGCGACGCCGTCCGGGCGGCACCACACCTCTTCGGCGGCGAGGCCCGCGCGCTCCTGACTCTCGGCGCCAACATTCCCGATGCCGATCTCCTGCCCAGGGCTCGCAGGACCCTCCGTCACCGCACGGGCAATCTGTTCTCCCACCATCGTCTCGACGGCTTCCTCACCCCCACCACATCGATCGTCGCACCCACGAGGGGCGCGGAAACCGTCATCCTGGGCGAGCGCAGGACGCCGGTGGCAACTGCCCTGAGTCGATACTCTGCCTGGTCGTCCGCGACCGGCTGGCCCGCCGTCTCGGTCCCGGTGCAGACCGGAGGCCTCCCGGTCGGCATGCAGTTCATGACTCCCCCACACCGCGAGGATCGGTGCCTCGAGCTGGCCGCAACCCTGGAGTCGCACCAGCCTCACGGGTGAGCCGAATCACGCAAAACCATTGCCCGTCATATCTGATCGATGGTATACAAAACATCACCGGCCAGATTCCGCGAAGGAGACGGCATGACTTCGGACACCCCCGTTCACACAGGCGCCACCCCGAGCGCCGAGAACACATCGAAGGCGGCAGTCAAGAGCGCCTTCTCCGCCTACTACGTCGACATGCTCGACATCTACCTGCCGATCCTGATCCTCGCACCGGCGATCGGCTACTTCGTCTCACCCAACCTCGGCCCGGCCGGAACCGCGATCGCGTCGGCCACCATCTTCGTGGGCACCCTGCTGGGTCGCCCGGTCGGGGCAGCCGTCTTCGGCGGACTCGCGGACACCTGGGGGCGCAAGCGTGTTGCCGTCCTGACCATGGGCGCGTCGGGTGCGACGACCATCGTCATGGGCCTCATCCTCGGCCACCAGCAGTGGGGAGCCATGGCCGTCGTCATCTTCGTTGCCCTGAGATTCCTCAACGGCATCTTCATCGGCGGGCAGTACACAGCGTCGAACCCCCTCGCGATGGAGCTCGCCCCCAAACGGAAGCGTGGGCTCTACAGCGCCGCGATCAACTGCGGCTTCCCGGCCGCCTACATCACGGTGGCCTTCACCGCGATGGGGCTGCTCGCCGTCCTGCCCTCGGACGGGCTGGACTCGCCCTATGTCCAGTGGGGATGGCGCCTCCCGTTCCTGGCCGTCGGGCTGCTCGAGATCCTCGTGACGATCTACTACGCCGCGAGCGTCGAGGAGTCCGAGGTCTGGAAGGAGCAGCAGTCCAAGGGCCGCGAGGGACCCAAGCCCTCGCCACTGAGGGCCCTCGCGTCCGGCGAGACCCGCAAGACCTTCCTCCAGGTGTTCATCTTGATGTCGGGCCTGTGGCTCGCACTCCAGTCGGTGGCCGCGATCCTGCCCGGTGTGCTCACCGAGTCCGTCGACCTGACTCCCAACGGCGTCACGCTCGTCCTCGTCGTCGCCTACGTCGTGCTCATCGGCGCCAACCTGGGCGCCGGCACCGCCAGCCAGAAGCACGGGCGAAGGTCGACTCTGATGACCCTCGGTCTCCTCGTGGCGACCGTGGGAACAACCCTCTACTTCGTCCTGATCCGAGAGGGGAGCGACCTGACGCTGCCGGTGCTGCTCGCTCTCGTCGCAGTGATCGTCTGCATTGTCGACAGTCCCTTCGCGCTCTCCATCGCCTACATCAACGAACGGTTCCAGGTCGGCGAGCGCGCCTCCGGCTACGGGCTGAGCTACAGCCTCTCCGTCGTGCTTCCATCCTTCTACGCCTACTACCAGCTCGGGCTCTCGGCGTTCATGCCGTTCGAGTACACGGTGCTCGCCCTCCTGGTCGTGGGCGGCGCCCTGATCTGCCTGGGCGCCGCACTGGGACCTGAGACCAAGGACGTCGACTTCGGGGCCACCGTGCCGGAGCCGCGACAGCCTCGGCATCAAGGGCCCGCGGTGACCGAAATCACGGAAACCGTTGATGCTACCCGCGGTACATGATATACAACACATCATCACCCCCCCTCGCCCCCGGCGACGACACGAGGAGCCATCCATGAACCGAACCAGCAAGGCCTGGTGGCTGATCGTGCCACTCATCGCGATCCTGCTGAGCTTCCTGCTGCCCTTCACACTCTTCACGAACGTGGACGCTTGGTACGGCAGCTTCTTGTTCTGGACCGTTGCCACAGCTGTCGTGATCGGCGTCAACGCCATCATCAGCGCCGACTGGGAGGATTGAGATGGAAGCCAGCTGGATCTGGACCGGTGTCGCGATCTACATCGCGATCGCGCTCATCACCGCCTTCCTCTCCCGACAGGGCAAGTCGGAGAGCATGTCGCACTACTTCCTGGGGAACCGGAAGATGGGCGGCTTCGTCTCGGCGATGAGCTACAGCGCCACGACCTACAGCGCCTTCATGCTCATCGGCCTGGCCGGGCTCACCTACTCCGGTGGTGTCGGTGCGCTCGGGTTCGAGCTGATCTACCTGTCCGGGGTGACGCTGGTGGTGATCTTCGGCCCCCGGTTCTGGCTGGTCGGCCAGAAGTACGGCTACGTCACACCCTCGGAGATGCTCGGCCACCGGTATGACAACCGCGCCGTTGCGGTGGTCACGGCGCTCGCCAGCTGCGTGTTCCTGATCCCCTATGCCGCCGTGCAGTTGGCGGGTGTCGGATATCTGGTGAGCGGCATGAGTGACGGTGCCGTCAGCTTCACCTCGGGAACCATCCTGGCCACCATCTTGGCCATCGTGTTCTCGTTGGTGGCCGGTCTTCGCTCGGTCGCATGGACCGACTCCCTGCAGGCCATCGTGATGGTCATCAGCGCCACCCTGGTCGTGTGCTTCGTCGTCTACCGACTCGGGGGCGCCGGAGACTTCTTCAGCTCGCTCAGCAGCGACCACAGCGGGGCACTGTCCGTGCCGGGCAACGGCTTCTTCTCCTTCAGCGTCTTCCTGGGGTTGACGCTCCCCTGGATCTTCTTCAGCATCTCCAACCCCCAGGTGAGCCAACGCCTCTACACACCGGGCTCCATGCGCGACCTTCGCAAGATGCTCCTCGGCTTCATGGTGTTCGGGTTCATCTACACCCTGGTCTCGGTGATCTGGGGCTTCGCCGCCCTGCAGCGGTTCCCCGACTTGGCCAAGGGTGACCTGGCGACCCCCGAGCTGCTCGCCTCGGACCTGGTCCCCACTGTCCTGGGCGTCATCGTGATGGTCGGCATCATCGCTGCCGCCGTCTCCACCATCGACTCGATCATGCTCACGCTCTCCTCGATGGTCACGCGTGACGTCTACCGGACCCTGAAGGACGACACCACCGAGGGGCAGCAGCTCGTGGTGGGCAAGTTCATCCTGCCAGTCATCGCCCTGCTCGCCTTCGGATTCGCACAACTCGAGATCAACCTGATCGCGGTGCTCTCGGTCTCCGCTTCGGCCGGGCTGCTGGTCATGGTGCCACCGATCATCGGCACCTTCTTCTGGAAGCGCGGAACCGCCCAAGGTGTGATCGCGGGGACCGTGGTCGCCGGCACGATCGTGTTCTTCCTCGAGCTCACGTCCACCAGGTTCCTGGACCAGGGCAGCGGCGTCTGGGGGCTGCTCGTCTCGGTCGCATTCTTCGTCGGTGTCAGCCTGGCGACCCCGGCACCGGAAGCGCGGGCGACCGAGTTCCTGGACCACGTCAAGGTGAAGCTGCGCGAGCACAAGGCCGTGTAACGGCTGCACGCTCTGATCCC
>JAKDNC010000173.1 GCA_030452025.1 Nocardioides sp.
CAACGGTGGACCATCCCCTGGTGGACGGTGAGCTTGCGGACGGTCCAGTCAGGAGCCGTCGGCACGCCGGTGTGCAATCCCGCCCGGTCGGCGTACCGCACGAACGCGACCATGGCGGCGCGCAATCCCTCGAGATGTTCCGCCTGCGTCAGCGTGGTGGCCATGCCCGAGGATCCCAGCACGAGGCCCGCTCGGGCCACTGATTTTGCCAGCCACGCGGCCGCGGCTCAGCCGGCAGGCTTCCCCGAGATCGCCGCGGCGACCGCCTTCGGCACGTCGGGGTGGAAGACGCTCGGGATGATGAACGACGGGTGCAGCTCTGCATCGGTGACCACGTGGGCGATCGCCTCGGCCGCGCGCAGCAGCATGTCGATGGTGACCTCACTGGCGCGGGCGTCGAGCAGTCCGCGGAAGACCCCGGGGAATGCCAGCACGTTGTTGATCTGGTTCGGGTAGTCCGAGCGGCCCGAAGCCACGACGGCGGCGTACTTCGACGCCTCGGCGGGGTCCACCTCGGGGTCCGGGTTGGCCAGGGCGAAGACGATCGATCCCTTGTTCATCGCTGAGATCCACTCGGGCTTGAGCACGCCGGGGGCCGAGACCCCGATGAAGACGTCGGCACCCTCGAGTCCATCGGCCAGATCCCCGCGGCGCAGACGCGGATTGGTCCGGCCAGCGAGCTCCGCCTTGGCCGGCGAGAGCGAGGAGTCGTCCTTGCAGAGCAGGCCCTCGCGATCCCAGACGACGACATCCTTCGCGCCGCCCGCGAGCAGCAGCGAGACGATCGCGGAGCCGGCCGCACCGCCACCCGCGACCACGACGCGCACGTCGGTCAGCTCCTTCTCCACCACCCGCAGGGCGTTCGTGAGTGCGGCGAGCACGACGATCGCCGTACCGTGCTGGTCGTCGTGGAAGACCGGGATGTCGAGGGATTCGCGCAGCCGGGCCTCGATCTCGAAGCAGCGGGGAGCCGCGATGTCCTCAAGGTTGATGCCTCCGAAGCCGGGGGCGATCATCTCGACTGCCTTGACGATCTCGTCGGTGTCCTGGCTGGCCAGGCAGATCGGCCAGGCGTCGATGTTGGCGAACTTCTTGAACAGGGCGGCCTTGCCCTCCATCACCGGCATTGCGGCACCGGGGCCGATGTTGCCGAGACCGAGGACCGCTGAACCGTCGGTGACCACGGCGACCGTGTTGCCCTTGATGGTCAGTCGCCTGATGTCGTCGGGGTTCTCGGCCAGCGCCATGGAGACACGGCCGACGCCGGGCGTGTAGGCCATCGAGAGGTCGTCACGAGTCTTGAGCGGCACCTTGGAGGTGACTTCGATCTTGCCGCCGAGGTGGATCAGGAAGGTGCGGTCGGAGACCTTGTGCACCTCGACACCCTCGATGCCCCTGACCACCTCGACCAGCTCGTGGGAATGCTCCTCGTTGGTGGCCGAGCAGGTGACGTCGACGACGAGCTTGTCGTGGCTCGACTCCGCCACGTCGATGGCCGTCACAATGCCGCCGGCCTTCGCCAGCTCGGTGGCGACGGTCCCCACCACGCCGTGGTCGGGCGCGGTGTTGAGACGCATGGTGATCGAGTACGACGAAGCGGTGGCGGCCATGTTGGCAACAATCCACCCGGTGATCGGTTACCTGCAAGTCACGCCTCGCCGCCGCACCACCGGACGAGAGCGGTCGAGTGCGTGACGTCACAGCGCCAAGAAATTGCACTTGTTTGGACGCGAGTGCAAAACTGCACTTCATGAGTGAAAGTGCAAACACCTTGGCGACCCGGAAGGTCACCCGTGCCCACCGCATCACGGTGTGCGCGCAGAAGCTCACCGACCAATACGGCTTCGACGGCTTCACCATGGACGAGCTCGCTGAAGCGGCCGGGGTCTCGCGCCGGACCCTGTTCAACTACTTTCCCGGCAAGCTCGACGCCGTGCTTGCGATGAACCTGTCCCTCGACCAGGACGTCATCGACACGTTCGTGGCAGGGGGGCCCGGGGGCCAGCTGATCGACGACCTGCACGAGCTGGTCAAGCACGTGATCAGCATCAAGGAGTTCTCTGCGCAGGAGGCCCAAGTGGCCCGCCGGATCATCAAGAGCGACAGCCGCCTCTTGAGCGCGGTCCACGAACGATTCGAGTCCGTCACCCAGGACTTCACCGACCGGATCCTGACCCGGGAGGGTGCGTCCTTCGGAGCACGCCGCGCCAAGGTCCTCGTCACCATCTTGGCCTGCCTCTACGACGTCGCCCTGAGCGAGGTCCTCGATGACCCGTCCGGCAACCGCGAGCTGCACCAGGCCTACGCCGTGGCGCTGGACGACGTCCGCGCCCTGTTCGGCTGACCCCCACACGTCCCGAAGAACCAACCACCCACAGGAGCCACCCCCATGGCAACGCTGCTCTACCGACTCGGCAAGACCGCCTACCGACGTTGGCCATTGTTCCTCGCCGGATGGCTGGTCGCCATGGCGGCCGTCGTCTCGGTCGGGGCCACCATGTCCAAGCCGATGACCGACTCGTTCAGCATTCCCGGCATCCCCTCGGAGAAGGCCGCCTCGCTCCAGGAGGAGCTCTTCCCGGACGCGGTCGACGCCTTCGACCAGGCCAGCGTCTCGGTCGTCGTCGCCGCACCGGAGGGACACAGCCTCAAGGAGCCGAAGTACACCAAGGCTGTCGATGCGCTGGTTGCCGACCTGGCTGACGGCCCACAGATGCCCACGAAGGCCGACGCCACGGAGGAGGACCCCAACCCGGTGCCGACCAACCCGGTCGCAGCGATGGAGGGTCAGCGCCAGGCCATGGTCAAGGGCGCCATGGACCAGGGTGCTTCGAAGGCCGAGGCCACCAAGAGCGCGGAGCAGATGCTGGCTGCCACGCAGACGATGCTGCCGCTCTCCGAGGACAGCCGGGTCGGCGTGATCACCTGGAACTTTGACGCCGAGACCCCGATGGACGTCAAGACGTCCAGCAAGGACGCCGTCACAGATGCCATGGAGCAAGCCCGTGACGACGGTCTGACCGTGGAGGCCAACGGCGCCGGCATGGACACCATCGCCCCGCCCGGCGGCGCCTCGGAGCTGATCGGTATCGCCCTCGCCCTGCTCGTCCTGATCCTCACCTTCGGCTCCCTGGTCGGCGCCGGCCTGCCGATCGTCACCGCGGCATGGGGCGTGGGGCTCGGCATCTCGGGCATCACGGCGATGACAGCCTTCATGGACATCGGGTCGACCACGCCGATGCTGGCCACGATGATCGGTCTCGCCGTCGGGATCGACTACGCCCTGTTCATCCTCGCGCGCTACCGCAACGAGCTGCACCACACCGACGACCGGGAGGAAGCCGTCGGCATCTCCGTCGGCACCGCCGGCTCTGCGGTCGTCTTCGCCGGCCTCACCGTGATCATCGCCCTGTCCGCGCTGGCCGTCGTACAGATCCCGTTCCTCACCGCCATGGGCATCGCCGCGGGCGGCACCGTCCTGGTCGCCGTGCTCGTCGCGCTCACCCTGCTGCCAGCGATCCTGGGCATGCTCAAGTCGAAGGCCTTCGGCGGCCAGGTTCGCAAATACCGCCCTCGCCGCGAGCAGGACGGATCGATCATCAACAACGGTGTCCGCTGGGCACGCTTGGTGGGCAAGGCACCGGTGGCCGTCGTGCTTCTGGTGGTCGTCGGACTCGGCGCCTTGGCAATCCCGATGAAGGGCCTGCACCTCGCCTTCCCGACCGACAGCACGAAGCCGTCGACGTCCAGTGCCAGGCAGGCCTCCGACCTGCTGTCGGAGAATTTCGGTCCGGGTCGCGAGGCTCCGATGCTGATCGTGACCGACGCCCGCGACGTCCCCGCCGCAGACCGTCCGGCCGCCTTCGAGCAGGTCGCGAAGTGGGCCGGCGGGATGGACGACGTCGTCAGCGCCTCGGTGGCGGGCACCAACTCGGAGGGCACCGGTGCCCAGATCCTGGTGGTCCCAGCCTCGGGTCCCGACGAGACCAAGACCGAGGACCTGCTCCACTCGTTGCGTGAGGGCCAGGGAGACATCGAGGAGACGACGGGCACCACGACCGGTGTCACTGGTCTGACCGCGATCACCACCGACGTCTCCGAGCGGCTCGCCGACGCACTGCCGATCTACCTCGCAGTGGTCATCGGCCTGGCGTTCATCCTGCTGACGGTCGTGTTCCGCTCGATCTTGGTGCCGCTGACCGCCACCCTGGGCTTCCTGCTCTCGGTGCTGGCGACCCTGGGCGTGACCGTGGCCGTCTTCCAGGAAGGCACGTTCGGCCTTGTGGAGGGGCAGCCGATCGTGAGCTTCATGCCGATCTTCCTGATCGGTCTGGTCTTCGGGTTGGCGATGGACTACCAGGTCTTCCTCGTCACCCGGATCCGGGAGGCGCACGTGCACGGGATGGCCCCCCGGGAGGCCGTGGTGGACGGATTCCGCAACAGTGGCCGGGTGGTCGCCGCAGCGGCGGTGATCATGACCTCCGTCTTCGCCGCCTTCATGCTCCAGGACGAGCCGATCATCAAGTCGATGGGCTTCGCGCTCGCCGTCGCAGTCGTCTTCGACGCCTTCGTGGTCAGGATGACGCTGATCCCGGCGTTGATGTACCTGATGGGCGAGAAGGCCTGGTGGTTGCCGAAGTGGCTGGACAAGATCCTGCCCAACGTCGACGTGGAGGGCGAGAGCCTCGAGCGCCCACACCTGGCCAAGCACCGCAGTGATGACGCGGACCTGGTCGACGCCTGAGCTCGTGGCGGGTCGCTGAACCGCACGAAGCAGTCGCGACGCACCCCCGAAGTGGCCTGGATCACTCAGAGGGGGCATGCTGTAGGCCTTGACAAGGCACGACGTCTCAGGAGGCGCTGGAGTGAGCACGACACCCGAAACCACGGCTGCGGAAAAGAAGCGTGGTGCATTCTCGTCGCGGAGAGTCTTCATCTTCGCCGCGATCGGCTCCGCCGTCGGCCTGGGCAACATCTGGCGCTTCCCCTACACCGCGTACGAGAACGGTGGCGGAGCCTTCCTGCTCCCCTACATCATCGCCCTGCTCACCGCAGGCATCCCGTTCCTCTACCTCGTCTACGGCATCGGGCACCGCGGTCGCGGCTCCGCTCCGCTGTCCTTCGCCCGGATCTCCCGGAAGACCGAGTGGCTGGGCTGGTGGCAGGTGGGGATCTGCTTCGTGATCGCCGTCTACTACGCGGCCATCATCGCGTGGGCCCTGCGCTACATGATCTTCTCCTTCAACAAGAGTTGGGGGGCCGACCCGGAGACCTTCTTCGGCGTCGACTTCCTCCAGGGTTCTGACATCACCCAAGGCCTGACCCTCGACTTCGTGGCCGGCCTGCTGGTTCCGCTCGCCCTCGTGTGGCTCTCTGTCATCGTGATCATGGCCCTGGGCGTGCAGCGCGGCATCGGCTCCACCGCCGTCGTGTTCATCCCCGTCCTGGTGATCGCCTTCATCGGCCTGGTGGGCCGCTCACTTTTCCTGCCCGGCGCGGCCGAGGGCCTCAACACCCTCTTCACTCCTGACTGGGGTGCGTTGACCGACACCGGAGTCTGGGCGGCGGCCTACGGCCAGATCTTCTTCTCGCTGTCCATCGGTTTCGGCATCATGATCACCTACTCCTCCTACGTCGGCCGCAAGACCGACATGACCGGGTCGGGCGCGGTCGTCGGTTTCGCGAACTCCGGTTTCGAGCTGCTCTGCGGCATCGGGGTCTTCGCGGCCCTGGGCTTCATCGCTCAGGCCCAGGGGGTGGCTGTCACCGAGGTCGCCGCGGGTGGCATCGGACTCGCGTTCATCGCCTTCCCCACGATCATCAGCGAGGCACCGGGGGGCGCGGTGATTGGCGTGCTCTTCTTCGGCTCCCTGATCCTGGCCGGGATCACCTCCCTGGTGAGCATCCTCGAGGTGGTCATCTCGGCGATCCGCGACAAGTTCGAGATGAGCCGGGTCGGCGCCAGCATGGCGGTGACGATCCCGGCCACCATCGTCAGCGTTCTCTTCTTCAGCACCACCAGCGCCCTCGCCGTCCTCGACGTCGCCGACAAGTTCATCAACAACTTCGGCATCCTCCTGGTGGCCGTGGTGATGATGATCGTCCTGGCCTGGGGGGTGCGCATCCTGCCGACGTTCACCGACCACCTCAACGTCTACGGCACCGTGCCGCTGAGGATGTGGTGGATCGTGCTGATGTCGGTGGTGACACCGGTGATGCTCACCTTCGTCCTGATCTCCGAGTTCGTCGACACGGTCAAGGAGCCCTACGGGGGCTACCCGGACTGGCTGCTCTACACATTCGGGTGGGGTCTGGCCGCCGCAGTGATCGGGATCGGCATCCTTGCCTCGCTGATGAAGTGGCGGCCTGAGACGCCGATGACCATTCCCACCTCCGAGTCGGCCGAGGAGGCCCAGCGATGACCACGAGCGCAATCTTGATGATGATCTTCGCGATGCTGGTGATCTGGGGCGGTCTCGTCCTGGCGATGATCAACCTCAGCCGATCACCGCACCAGGGAGACGACAGCTAGGTCGTCCACTGCAGGCCGCGTGAAGGGCACGGGATAAAGTTTCGACGTGCTCTGGATCGCCGCTCTCGTCGTCGCCACCTTCCTCATCGTCGTGGCCGTCCTGTCCGTGGCGGCGGCAACCCTGGGCCCCGAGTTCACACCGCTCGAGGTGATCGCCCGAAGCGGCATGAAGGTCGGCCACCTGGCCACGGCCGTGCTCGTGCTCGGCGTGGTCATCGGCTACCTGCAGGGACACCGGCCTGACGAGTTGTGGGTGACCGTGGGCTACTCGGTCGCTGCCGTCGGCGTACCGACCCTGATCCTGACTCAGCAGCCGGATGCAGACGGTAGCGCCGCCGAGCCGCCGCACCTCTACGTGATCACAATCGTGGCAATCGCCACCGCGGCGCTGGCGATCCGGCTGGTGCAGACATGGTGAGGTCCCCCGGACGCCAGATCCTGGTCGCCGTGTACGCCGTGTTCGCGGTCGCCGCCGGAGCCCGTTCCGCCGTCCAGATCGCCACGAAGTTCGACGAGGCACCACTCGCCTACCTGCTCTCCGCCTTCGCCGCGGTCGTCTACGTGATCGCGACGGTGGCGTTGCGCTACCAGGGACAGCGCGCCACCAGGATCGCGCTCGCCGCGATCAGCCTCGAGCTGGTCGGGGTGCTGGCCGTCGGCGCGATCAGCACCGGCAACCCCGATCTCTTCCCCGACCAGACGGTGTGGTCGGAGTTCGGCGTCGGCTACGGCTTCATCCCGCTGGCCCTGCCGGTCATCGGGCTGTGGTGGCTGTGGCGGAACGGACGGCCCACCGTCAGTCGCTGACGCCCGGTCCGGGTCGATCCGCGACC
>JAKDNC010000174.1 GCA_030452025.1 Nocardioides sp.
CGCAACCAGACCAATCTTCTTCATGACAAAACCCCCGAGAATTGCTGTTTTGGTGTTTGGCGACACCTTGCCGCCCAAGAAGGGGGGGATGTCAATGCTTCGAGAGGCGAGCCTTCGCGCATGCGGATGCGGATGCGGATGCGGATGCGGATGCGAATCCTGTCCACGTTGACGGCCTCATCGACGGAGCCGCCCCGCGGGCTCACTTGCGAGCGGCACGCACCTCATAGGGGCAGGGCGACTAGGGTTGCTCACCATGAAGCGTGCGTTCATCACCGGCATCACGGGCCAGGACGGCTCGTACCTCGCAGACCTCCTCCTCGAGAAGGGCTACGAGGTCCACGGGCTGGTGCGCCGCACCTCGATGTTGAGCCGCACCCGGATCGACCACCTGCACGACAACCCGAACCTGACGCTGCACTACGGCGACCTCACCGACGGGGTCTCGCTGGTCAACCTGGTCCGCGAGGTCGAGCCGCACGAGGTCTACAACCTCGGCGCGATGAGCCACGTGAAGATCTCGTTCGAGATGCCCGACTACACCACCTCGACCAACGCGATCGGCACACTGCACCTGCTTTCGGCGATCCGAGCCGCTGGCCTGGACTGCCGCTTCTACCAGGCGTCCACCTCGGAGATGTTCGGCTCGACACCGCCGCCGCAGGACGAGGACAGCAAGTTCCACCCCCGCTCGCCGTACGGCGCCTCGAAGCTGCAGGCGCACTGGACCACGGTCAACTATCGCGAGGCCTACGACCTGTTCGCGGTCTCCGGGATCCTGTTCAACCACGAGTCGCCGCGGCGCGGGGAGAATTTCGTGACCCGCAAGATCACCAAGGCCGTCGCCACGATCGAGGCCGGCGTGTGGGACCACGTCGAGCTCGGCAACCTCGCAGCGATCCGCGACTGGGGCTACGCGCCGGAGTACGTCGAGGGCATGTGGCGGATGCTGCAGGCCGACGAGCCCGACGACTACGTCCTGGCGACCGGCGTGGGCCACACGGTGGAGGAGTTCTGCGCGGCCGCGTTCGCCCACGCGGGGCTGAACTGGGAGGACCACGTCCGCTACAACAAGGACTACGAGCGCCCCTCCGAGGTCGACGCGCTGATCGGCGACTCGTCCAAGGCCGCCGACAAGCTGGGCTGGAAGGCGCAGACCACCGCGCTCGACCTCGCCCGACTGATGGTCGACGCCGACCGTGAGGACCTCGCCCGCCTGCTCGACAAGAACTAAGCGACCACCCGGACGACCAATCACGGGCGAAACAGGCGAAATGCGGGGTTTCTCGGCCTATTTGGTCGTCGTGGTGGCCGCCCAGCTGCGCAGAACGCCACTGACCCACTCCGGGTGGTGCATCACCTGTGGCCAGGTGAACCGCAGGACGGTCCATCCCGCGGTGACCAGCAGCGTGTAACGCAGGCAGTCGGCGTCGTGGGCCTCCCGGCTCGCGTGGAAGCCCCAGGAGTCCGCCTCCAGCACGAGCCGTCGCCCTTCGTCGACCAGATCCGGGTGGGTCATCGCGCCCGGGATGCGGATCGGGAACTGAGGAGTGACCAGCAGCCCGGCCGAAATCGCCAACGCCCGCAGCACCGACTCGAACGGGTTCATCGAGCGCCCGTCGGCATGCTCGACCACGCGTCGTACCGTCGCCGCGTTGCGTCCCTTCATCGCGGGCGCCGCTGTGACGAGCTCCGCTCTGCTCACCTCTCCGCTCCGCAGCGCGGAGTCGGCGATGGCCAGCGCCTCGTCGAAGGGCAGGTCCCCGGCACAGTCGATGACCGTGCGCACCCGCGTGGTGACTCGCCCGGCCACCTCAGCGGCGGCCAGCGTCTTCCAGTGCAGGTGGACTCCGCACCGCTTGGCCGGGGCCACCTTTCGCCCCCTCGGCACCGTCACGTGAGGACGCCAGTCGTCGATCTTGGTCTTCCAGCCCCAGTGGGCAGCCGCCGAGGCGTGGGAGATGAGCCCGTTGAGCCGCGCAGCCGCTGCCCCGAACTCGGTCAAGGGCAGCATGTAGGAGTTGCGCGCGACCCGGCTGATCCGCTGGCTGCCGACTGCCGTACGCAGCTTCCGACGCGACGACTGCGCGACGATCTCACCCCCGGTCGCGACACCACCGAGCTCGATCAGCGCTTGCACTGCGTCCATGCTGTGATGCTCGCGCACATCGCCCGAGTGCCGCAGATGTTGTCCACAGGCCACACGGACGACCAATTGGAGCCAGAGTCGGCGATTTCGGGGCGTTGTAGGCCTATTTGGTCGTCCGTAGGGCCGGTTGATCAGCGAGCACGCCGCAACCAGAGCGACGAGGCCGGGTTCGGGTCCTGCGCGAGCGGGGTGTAGTCGCGGAACCGGCTGACCAGGAAGTCCTCGTCGTCGTGGCGCACCAGCGGCGTGGAGAGCAGGACCTCGAAGGAGTCGTTGAAGGCCAGGAACGTCTGGACCACCATCGCCTCGTTCCAGAAGACGGGCCAGCGCTCACCGAACAGCCAGGTCTCGGCCGGGAACGGCGTGTTCCACGGGAAGTGCACGTCGTGGATGTGCACCAGCACCCCGGGCGCCAGCCGCGGCAGCACCTCGAGGAAGAGGTAGGCGACGTCGGAATCCACCTTGAGCGCGTGGGAGGAGTCGATGAAGAGCACGTCGCCGGACTCCAGCTCCTCGAAGCGGGCCAGCGGCACGTCCTGCACGAACCCCTCCACCAACGCGAAGTCGGGCAGGGTCCGCAGAGCGTCGAACGGGTACGGCTCGATGCAGGCGATCGAGAGCGGGGAACCGTCGGCGACGTTGCGCGCGGCGGCCAGCGACGCGTAGTACGTCGAGAGGCCGGAGCCAACCTCGAGGTAGCGGGCGGGCTTGTGCTCACGCAGCATGTAGTAGAGCGTCCGCGCGTCGAAGGCCGGATAGCCCGGCCCGAAGCCGCGCCGGGTGTTGGCCAGGTAGTCACCGGTGACGTCGAGGAACTCCGCCTCCCACCCATCGGCGAGTACGCCGAGTCGCTTGCGCATCCCCGGCACGTCCAGGTCGAGCCCAGCCAACGGGCTGGGGCGGTCCCAGCGCGCACGCGTCTTCTCGATCTCCGCGAGCACCGGCAGCGTGGAGTAGTAGTCGGCCCGCTTCACGATGTTGTAGCCGAAGAGGCCGAAGAACCAGTGCGCCAGGCGGATCCGACGGCGGCGCACCCCGAAGACGAGACGGTCCAGTCGCTCGACGACGAAGCCGGGCAGGAACCGCGAAGCCTTCTGCTTGGCGCTCTGCGGCGCGGACGGCGGATCGCTCGTCGTGCTCATCGCTGGTCCTGTCGGGAGTGAGGGCCGAGGTGGGGCTGCACGCCCGCCCACTCCTCGATGTCGCGGGCGAGGGCCACGCCGATCGCGCGGTGCAGCTCGGGCGAGTAGTGGAAGCCGTCCGGCGTGGCCTTCTCCGGGTCGCCGCCGGACACCTCATGAGCGATCGGCGCCACGCGGAACCAACGCACGTTGGGCAGCCCGATCCGGGCGACCATCGCCTCGATGGCCGCATTCATCACCTTCATCCGCGGCGCCATTCCGGGGAACCAGGTCTGGTAGCGCCGGGTCGGCGGCAACAGCTCGAAGCAGTAGATCAGCGGACTGCCGACCTGCTGGACGTGCTCGACGTACTGCTCCAGGTCGGCGACCACGCGACGCGGCCGACTGCGCCGGGTCGTCGGGTCGAGTGCGGCGTCGAGGCGGGCCTGCAGCTTCGCGAGCGTCATCCAGACCGGGCGGAGCACCTTCTCGCGATAGAGCCTCGTCCACGGGCGGCGCTTCACCTTGAGGCTGTTGGCGTGGCGCTCGAGCCATCGCGGAAGGAAGAAGTGGATCGTCTCGTAGTGGCCGTAGACCAGGACGATCACGTCCGGGGAGTAGCCGAGGATCTCCTTCTGCCAGGTGCTCAGGATCGTGGAGGTCTTCTCCGAGGTCATCGTGATCGTCTGCACCTGGCACGAACGACCGTCATCGAGCAGTTGCTGCTCCAGTGCGCGCGGGAAGGTGAAGTCGCTGCGCGGGCCACCCATCGGCGAGCTCCAGTTGACCGTCGAGGCGCCCTTGACCAGCACCCGCAACGGCAGCGCGCCCGCACTCATCCGGCCCGCACTCATCCCGCCCTCGCTCATCCGGTCAGCCCTCCGTCGACGACGAGCACCTGCCCGGTGAGGTAGGTGTTGCGCGGGTCGGTGAGGAACTGGCAGGCGCGGGCGATGTCCTCGGGCTCACCGAGGCGGCCGGAGGGAGTCCGCCGGACGATCTGGCGCATCTGCTCCTCGTCGAGGCCGTGGCTCATCTCGGTCCGCAGATAACCCGGCGCGACGCCGTTCACGGTGATCCCGCGCGATCCGAGCTCCCGGGCGAGGGCACGGGTCAGCCCGTCGAGCGCGGCCTTGGTCGCGCTGTAGACCGCGAGTCCCCGGTAGCCCGAACGCCCCACGATCGAGGAGACGTTGACGATCGTGCCGATGTTGCGGGCCAGCATCCGGCGACTGACCAGGCGGGTGACGTAGAGGGTGCCCTTGAGGTTCAGGTCCACGACCGTGTCGATGTCGTCGTCGGAGAAGAGCCCGAGGATGCCGTCGCGGGCGACGCCGGCGTTGTTGATGAGTACGTCGACCTGCCCCCACGTGTCGATCGCTGCCTTGACGAACGCGTCGGCGTCCTCGCGCCTGGACAGGTCGGCGCTGGTGAAGCGGAACCGGTCGGGGTACTCCTCGAGCCAAGCTTCCACCTCGGGGGTGATGCTGCGCGCACAGGTGGCGACGCGATCGCCGGACTCGAGGTAGGACGCGACAATGCCGGCCCCGAGGCCCCGGCTCCCGCCGGTGACCAGCACGACGCGGCCTCCCGTGGCGGACTGGTCGTTGGTCTCGTCACTCACTGCTCACTCACTGGGCTCTCCTGATGATCTTGTCCCCCGAGGTGGTCACATGGTCGACGAACCTGATGCTGCGTGGGCGTGCGGCGGCATCGAGATCCTTGCAGGCCTCGCGCACCGCCGTCTTGATCTGGTCGATGTCCGCCCCGGGCACGGGCACGATCTCGACGGCGACGATCGACCCGGTCATCGGGTTCGGACGGCCGAAGGCCCTGGCCATGTCCACCCCGGCGACAGCACCGACCCGCTCCTCGATCGGCAACGGATGCACCTTCACGCCGCCGACGTTGACGATCTCCGAGCTGCGGCCGCGGAAGAGGATGCGATCGTCGGTCATCTCGACCAGATCGCCGGTCGGACGCCAGGCATCGGCATCGACGGGGTCCTCGCCGTAGTAGCCGAGCATCCCGATCCTCGAGCGCACCCACAGCTCACCGTCGACGACCTTCATCGCGACGTCCGCGTCCTCGCCGCGCGCCAGGACCTCCGTCGAGAGTCCGCTGCGACGATCGCGCACGGAGCCGGTCGCGCCGAACTCGGAGGCGGCGTAGACCTGTGAGACCTCCGCGTCGGGGAACGCCGTACGGATCTGGGAGAGCAGCGGTGCGGGAATCGCCTCCCCGCCGAGCGTGATCTGTTGCAGCTCCGGTGTGGGGCCCCCGTCGGCACGGAGCTCGGCGAGCAGGAAGCGCCAGTACGTTGGGGTGGCGCTCGCGTGGGTCACGCCCAGGCCGCGCATCGCGGCGAGGCCCTCGACCGGCCGGCGCGGCGCCGGCGCGACCAGGGTGGCTCCGGCGGCGAAGACATGGAGCAGGACCTGGAGCCCGGCGAACTGGTGCAGCCCATAGGCCAACAGCCACCGTTGTCCGGGGGCGGGTCTGACCCGCCGGGTGGAACGGAGCAGTCGGGACCAGTCGTGGCGGACGCCGCGGGGCGCGCCGGTGGTGCCGGTGGTGAGGACCAGGTGGGGACGATCGGGTCGGTGCACGGGGTCCGCGGCGTCGGCGCCGGCTCGGCCCTCGCCGTCGGCCCAGCGGGGGGACGAGCGGGGTTCGTCGATGATCAAGTCGTGGTCGAACCGCCAGGCCAGCTCCGCGACCTCGGCCTCGGAGACGGGCGGGTACTGGCACATCTCCACACCCACCGACGACGCCCCGGCCAACAACGCGATCATCACATCTGCCTGGTGGCTGAGCGCCGCGAACCGGGTCACCTCGTCCGCGACCAGCTCCGAGGCTGCGGCCTCGGCGGAGGCCAACAGGTCGGCGTAGGTCACCGAACGGTCGTGGGTCACGATGGCGACCCGAGCCGGGTCCTCGACGGCAACCCTGCGCAGCAGCTCGATCAAGGGGTCAGACCTTGACGGCGCCGTAGAACACGACGATGTCCGCCAGCGTCTCCGGCATCTCGTCGCAGGAGAACGGGTCGGTGCCGAACTCGTCCTCGAGGACCGCGGAGAGCTCGGCGGTCTCCAGCGAGTCGAGCCCGGCGCCGTCGGCGTAGAGCGAGGTCTGTGCGTCGAATCCGTCGACCAGCTTGTCGAGGCGCGAGAGAAAGTCGGTGACAGCCTTCTCGATTCGTGCAGGCTCGACCTGCTCGGGTGTGACGTTCATGATGCCTGCTCCCTCTTGGTTGCTCGCATGGCCCAACGAACCATGGTGGACGGAGTTACGTAGGCGCTACAGTCCGGCGGGTGCGAGCCGATATGAAGTATCCCCAGCCGCAGGGCCTCCGGGCGAAGCTGACCGAGAAACTCAAGGCGAAGGCCAGGCAGTGGGTCAACGGCCATCAGATGACCTACTTCGACTCCCCCGAGGGCGCCCGGATCGACTGGAGCTACCCGTCGTACCCCACGATGCGGGTCCTCCAGTCGGTCGAGAACGACGGCGAGCCGGTGCAGGTCGGGAAATACTCCGGCATCCACTACACCACGGTCGTCATCCCCGGCGGCCTGCACCACATTGACTGGGTCTCGACCGTCCACGGCCACGTCGAGGACGGCGAGTGGGTCGACACCCCGGGCGCCATCCACAGCAACGGACCGGTGGTCTTCGGCAACGACGTCTTCGTCGCCTACGAGGCGGTGATCACCTCCGGGGTGACCGTCGGCGACGGCGCGATCGTGGCCACCCGCGCGGTCGTTGTCAAGGACGTCGAGCCCTTCTCGATCGTCGGCGGCAACCCCGCCCGGCACATCCGCTACCGCTTCGACGAGCCCACGCGCGAGGCGCTGCTGCGGATCAGGTGGTGGGACTGGTCGACCGGGAAGGTGGCCGCTCACAAGGACCAGATCCACTCTCCGGAGGTCGCGGCCTTCGTCGCCGGCCACGACCCGAGGCTGGGTACGCCGTCGTGCCCACTCTGCGCCCAGTCGGCGTGAACTGACACAGATCACGGCCGAGGGGGGGCGCGGGGAGGAACCCGCCGAGGGAAAAAACACGCCCCCAGCCCCGGCAAGAGTGTTGTTGTGGGGC
>JAKDNC010000175.1 GCA_030452025.1 Nocardioides sp.
CCCCGGCCAATTGGCCGGGGTTGCACAGGGGGCGAGACTGGGCCCGCATGTCCGCCACGGAAGACGCTCTCCGACGTCTGAGACTTCGGCGTCGGTCGTTGGCCGCCCTGCTCGATCGGCGATTGGCGGCAGCGGCAGAAGCTGCCAATGAAACCCGAACCTGTCGGCAAATTCTGCCCTCGCTCGGGGCTCCTGCGGCCGATTGAATCATCACCATGGCTTCAGAAGACAACGGCGGCTCACAGCGCCGCATCCGCATCGGCATCGACACCGGCGGCACCTTCACCGACGTGGTCGCCTTCGACGAGGACAGTGGTGAGCTGGTCACCACCAAGACGCCCTCCACGCCCAGCAACCCGGCGGACGGGTTCATGGCTGGCGTCGAGAAGGTCCTCGACCAGATCGGGCTCCCGCCAGGCAACGGCGACGCGATCACCGCGGTCAGCCACGGCACCACGGTCGCGACCAACCAGCTCCTTGAGGGCAAGGTCGCCAAGGTCGGTTTCATCACCACCGAGGGCTATGAGGCGATGCTCGAGATCGCCCGCCAGTCGGTCCCTGATGGCTACGGCAACTCCTACTTCTGGGTGAAGCCTGATCGCATCGTGCCGCGTGACCTGGTCAAGGGGGTCGGCGGCCGGCTCGACTTCACCGGCGAGGAAGTCCGCCCGTTCGACGAGGACGGCGCCCGCGCTGTCGCCCGCTGGTTCAGGGCCCGCGGCATCGACACCCTCGGTGTCTGCTTCCTGCATGCCTACGCCAACCCCGAGCACGAGGAGCGCATGCGTGCCGTCCTCGTCGAAGAGCACCCCGACGCGATCGTCTCGCTCTCGAGCGAGGTGCTGCGTGAATACCGCGAGTACGAACGCGCGATGACCACGCTGGTCGACGCCTCGGTCAAGCCGCGGCTCTCCAGCTACGTCACCAACATCAAGGACCGCCTCGAGTCCTACGCCGGGGGGAGTCACTCAACGGCGACCACGGATTCCGGGGGTCCCCGGGTGGCGGAGCCCCTCGGGCGGCGTGTGCCGTTCTATGTGATGAAGTCCAACGGCGGCGTGCTCTCCGCGGACGAAGTGGTCAACCAGCCGATCACCACAGTCCTCTCGGGACCGGCCGCGGGTGCTCTCGGTGCCGCGATGATCGCGAAGGTCGCCGGCTTCAACAAGATCCTCACCAGCGACGGTGGCGGCACGTCGACCGACGTCAGCGTCGTCGTCGACGGCGAGCCGACCCTCACCACCGAGGGCAGCGTCGGTGTGTACCCGTCCAAGATCCCGATGATCGACGTGGTCACCGTCGGTGCCGGCGGTGGCTCGATCGCCTGGCTGTCCCCGGAGGGAACCCTCAAGGTCGGCCCCCACTCAGCCGGCGCCGACCCGGGCCCGCTCTGCTACGGGAACGGCGGGACTGACGTCACGATCACCGACGCCCACGTCTTCCTCGGCCGGATCCCTCCCCACCTGCTCGGTGGAGAGATCCCGCTCGACGTCGAGGCGGCCAAGGCCGGCATCGAGAAGCTCGCCGACCAGCTCGGCCTCAGCCCCGAGGCGTGCGCGACCGGCGTGCTCGAGATCTCCGCGTGGAACCAGGCAAACGCGCTGCGTCAGGTCACCGTCAAGCGTGGCCTCGACGTCCGCGACTTCACGCTGACCACCTTCGGTGGCTCCGGCTCGCTGCTGCTCTGCCGCCTGGTCGACGTGCTCGACCTGCCCGCCGTGCTGGTCCCGCCGAACCCCGGCAACGTCTCCGCCTTCGGCCTGCTCACCGTCGACGTCAAGAACGACTACGTGCAGACTCACGTCCGCCTCCAGGACGAGCTCGACGTCGCCAACCTCGCCAAGGAGTACGACGACCTGGCCGCCCAGGCTCGTGTGGCCCTGTCCAAGGAGGGTTTCGCGGAGGAGCAGCACCGCTTCGACCGCACCGCGGACCTGCGCTACTTCGGTCAGGCCTTCGAGGTTCGGGTGCCGCTCCCCGAGGGCCCGATCGACCAGGCCTGTGTCGACCGGGCGGCTGCGCTCTTCCACGCCGAGCACAAGGCGCTCTATGGCTACGACTTCGCCACCGATCCGAGCCAGCAGGTCGAGTGGGTCAACCTCCGCGTCTCGGGCATCGGCCCGATCCAGCGCCCGGAGATCCAGGCGCACCCGATGGGTGACGGCTCCGCCGTCGCCGAGAAGTCGCGCCGGCAGGTCTGCTTCGACGCAGCGGTCGGCCCGGTCGACACACCGGTCTTCTGGCGCGAGGACCTCGTCCCGGGGACGACGCTCTCCGGTCCCGCGATCATCGAGGAGTTCGGCTCCACGGTGCCGCTGCACCCGGGCTTCACCGCCCGGATCGACGACTACCTGAACATCATCGTGACCCGGGAAGGCGGCAACTGATGGCCACCACCACACAGACGACAGTGCAGACCGGGAAGCGGGCACCCACCCAGTTCCCGTTCACCTCGTTGACCGCCGACGCCGGCCGCAGTGCCGACCCGGTCCTGGTCGAGATCGTGCAGGGCTCGTTGGCCAGCGTGGAGATGGAGGTCGAGACTGCCATCGCCCGCACCAGCCGCAGCCCGATGATCCGCGACGCCCACGACTTCCGTGCGGGCATCCACGACCGCCTGCTGCGCAAGCTGACCGGCCGCTCCTACAGCGCCCTTGTGCACCCGATCGCGCGGGACTTCCCGCTCGAGGAGATGAAGCCCGGCGACGTCTTCTTCCACAACGACGTCTACCAGTCCGAGGGCGGGATCGGGCACCTGCCCGACCTCTGCGTCACCGTTCCGGTGTTCAGCGGGGGAGAGGTCGTCGCCTTCGTCCAGGCCTTCGGCCACCACGACGACATCGGCGGCGCTGTGCCGGGCTCGATGCCCTCCCACGCCACCAGCGTCTTCGAGGAGGGCCTGATGGTCCCGCCGATCAAGCTGTGGGACGCCGGGACACCGGTCCGCTCCGCGCTGGCGATCATGACCCGCAACTCGCGGATGCCCGACTCGCTCGCAGCCGACCTGGACGCCGAGTGCTCCGCCTGCCTGATGGGAGCCCGACGCCTCGGCGAGCTCTTCGACCGCTACGGCCGGGAGACGATCGAGTCCTGCTTCGATGCGATCATCGACCGCACGACGGAGACCTACCGCCGCGAGATCCTCTCCAAGATCCCCGTCGGCGAATGGTCATGGGAGGACTACGCCGAGCACGACGGCGTCGAGGCCCCCCAGCTGCACGCGCAGCGGATCACCCTGACCCGCACCGCCGCGGACGACCCCGACGGCGAGCGGCTGATCCTGGACTTCTCCGGGACCAGCCCGCAGGCCAAGGGCCCGATCAACCACTGCGGCGACTACAGCGACGGTGTCTTCCTCAAGAAGTGGCTCGCGCCGATCCTGCGCAACCTGGCCGACACCCCTGAGCGGATGGCCGAGCTCGATGTCAACGAGGGCATCGTGCCTCTCATCGAGATGCGCTTCCCGCCGCCGGGCACCCTGCTCACCCCGGTCTTCCCGGCGCCGACCAACGCCCGCACCTTCGTGATCCTCCGTCTGCTCGGCGTGCTCGCGGGTGTGGTCGCCAAGGCAGTGGACGGCAAGATGCCGGCCGACCAGGAGACGATCCGCTACACCGGCGTCTACGGCGACGACTTCGAAGGCCGCTCCTACCTCATGCGCGAGGTTCTCGGTGGCGGCTCCGGTGGGCGCTACTACGCGGACGGCGAGGACACCATCCACGTCGTCCCCGACTCACGGAACCTGCCCTCGGAGTTCACCGAGTCCCGCTTCCCGTTCCGGGTCGAGTCCCTCTCGCTGGCGATGGACTCCGGCGGCGCCGGCCAGTTCCGCGGCGGCCTGGGCTATGAGAAGCACATCCGGATGCTCAAGGACGGCCACTTCATGTCCATCGCAGACCGGTCGATCCTGGCCTGCTGGGGCGTGAAGGGCGGCAAGGCCGGCAAGCCGTTCGAGGTCGTCATCGACGCGGGCGGCCCCCACGAGCGCACCGTCGACGCGCTCGCCGACGACGAGCCGGTCAAGGCCGGCGAAGTGATCCGGATCCGTACGACCGGTGGTGGCGGATGGGGAGACCCGTTGGTTCGCGATCCCGAGCACGTGGTTCGCGACGTCGTGTGGCGCAAGGTCTCTCCCGAGGCCGCGCTCGCCGACTACGGCGTCGTACTCACCGGATCCGTCGACGATGACACCCTCGGCCACGACGCCGAGGCGACGCGGGCCGAGCGTGCCGGCCGCGACGCGGCCAGCGAGGTCTTCTTCGACCGCGGACCGGGATACGCACACTTGGCCTCCGGCGAGGAGTCCGCCGACGTCGACTGGCTCTGACCGATCCCAATGAAACAGCCGGTGGGTGGGTTGAGGATCGCCGTCCTGGCCGGTCGCGGCAAGACCGGTCGGGCGGTGGTCTCCGCACTGGCCGAGGTCGGCGTCGATGCCGTCCCGATCGGCCGCGTCGCGCCCGATGAGCTCCCCGATCAGCTCGTGGGGTGCGACGCGGCGTACCTCATTGCGCCGAACATGCACCCCGACGAACCGGTGTACGCCGCCACCGTGCTCGATGCGGCCCGGAGCGCGGGGGTAGGCCGTGTGGTGATGCACTCGGTCGCCTCGCCGCATGCGCCCGCGATGCCGCATCATCTCGGCAAGGCACGCGCGGAAGACCTCGTGCGTCGCTGGGGCGGGGAATGGACGATCTTGCAGCCGGGCGCCTACCTGCAGAACTTCCCGCTCGACGGGTCACCGATCGCGGTGGCCTACAACCCGGAGGCGCGCTTCGGGTTCGCCGACCTTGCCGACCTGGGCGAGGTGGCCGCGACGGTGCTGGTCGAGGACGGCCACCACGGGGCGACCTACGAGCTTGCGTCGGTCGCCGCCAGCGTCAGCGAGGTCGCCGCGGCTGCCGGCGCGAACGTCGAGGTGACGACTCCCGAGTTGTGGGCCGACTCCGACGGGGCCGCGCTCGATGAGCGGGTCCGCGACTGGATCCGGGCGATGTTCGACTACTACGACCGGCACGGGCTGCCGGTCGGCACCCTGCCGATGCGCGCGCTGCTCGGTCGGCCGGCGACCACGCTCGAGGAGGCCGTGGCCCGGGCCACGACTGGTTGAGTCCTGCGACCGGTGCGGGGTTGGCACCAAGTGCCAGCACATCGTGGTTGGCTTGGTCCAATGTGACGGTGCCCACGGTGCCCTCGAATCCCTAGATTCGTCGGTATGCGGATCGTGATTGCACTCGGCGGAAACGCCATGACGGCGGCCGACGGGCGTGCCCGCGTCGAGGACCAGGAGGCCGCCATCGCTGCAGCCTGCGGCCATGTCGCGGGCCTGATCGCCGACGGCCACGAGGTCCTCCTCACCCACGGTAACGGCCCCCAGGTCGGCAACCTGCTGCTCAAGAACGAGCTGGCGGCCACCGTCGTACCCCCGGTTCCGCTGGACTGGTGCGGTGCGCAGACCCAAGCGACCATCGGGATGATGGTGATGAACTCCCTCGGCGCCGCGCTGCGCGGGCGCGGGATCGAGAAGCCCGTCGCCGCACTGGTCTCCCGGACGCTGGTCGACCTGGCCGACCCTGGCTTCGCCGCACCGAGCAAGCCGATCGGACGGCATCTCTCCGAGGCCGATGCGCGGGTGATGATCGAGCACGGGCAGAATTTCGTCGAGGTGCCCGACAAGGGCTGGCGCCGCGTCGTGCCGTCCCCGCAGCCGAAGGAGTGCCTCGACGGCCCGGCTGCCGACGCGCTGCTCGGCGCCGGGTATGTCGTCGTGTGCTCCGGTGGGGGAGGGATCCCGACCGTACGCCGCGAGGACGGCTCGCTGACCGGTGTCGAGGCGGTCATCGACAAGGACCTCACCGCTGCCCTGATCGCGACCCGTCTGCACGCCGACGTGCTCGTGATCGCCACCGACGTGGAGGCCGCGATGACCGACTTCGGGACCGACCACGCCGCGCTGATCGACGAGGTCGACCCGGTGCGGATGCGCGAGATCACCGAGGAGCAGGGCTTCGCGGCCGGCTCCATGGGCCCGAAGGTTGAGGCGGTTACCCGGTTCGCGGAGGACTCCGGCGGCACCGGCGTGATCACCTCCTTGAGCCACATCTCGCGGGCCGTCGTCGGCGAGGCCGGCACACGCGTCGTACCCAACTGAATGTCTGAACCTCCCACGAAAGGAATCGCCCACATGCCTTCTGCCATCGAAGTACGCAAGGTCCCGATCCACTCCGTCGCCGACGCCTCCGAGCTCGCGAAGCTCATCGACGACGGCGTGATGACGGCCGACCGTGTCGTCGCCATCATCGGCAAGACCGAGGGCAACGGCGGTGTCAACGACTACACCCGGATCATCGCCGACCGTGCCTTCCGCGAGGTCCTGGTCGAGAAGGGCGCCGCGGCCGACAAGGTCAAGGAGGTCCCGATCGTCTGGTCCGGCGGGACCGACGGCGTCATCTCTCCGCACGCCACGATCTTCGCCACTGTTCCCGAGGGGGACGCTGAGCCGACCGAGGAGCCGCGACTGACCGTCGGCTTCGCGATGAGCGAGCAGCTCGCGCCCGAGGACATCGGCCGCACCCCGATGATCACCAAGGTCGCTGACGCGGTGAAGATCGCGATGGAGCGAGCCGGGATCACCGACCCGGCCGACGTGCACTACGTCCAGACCAAGACGCCGCTGCTGACCATCAACACCATCCGCGACGCCAAGAGCCGCGGCAAGACGGTGTGGACCGAGCAGACCCACGAGTCGATGGACCTCTCCAACGGCTGCACTGCGCTGGGGATCGCCGTCGCTCTCGGCGAGATCGAGATGCCCACTGACGCGGACGTCATGGAGAGCCGTGAGCTCTACTCCGCCGTGGCCTCGTGCTCCTCGGGCGTCGAGCTCGACCAGGCGCAGGTCGTCGTGGTCGGCAACGCCCCCGGGGTGGGTGGCCGCTATCGGATCGGCCACTCGGTGATGAAGGACGCGCTGGACCAGGACGGCCTCTGGGACGCGATCAGGGACGCCGGCCTCAAGCTCCCCGAGCGTCCGCACCACACCGACCTCGACGGCAAGCTGGTCAACCTCTTCCTCAAGTGTGAGGCCAGCCAGGACGGCACCGTCCGCGGACGCCGCAACGCGATGCTCGACGACTCCGACGTGCACTGGCACCGTCAGATCAAGTCCTGCGTCGGTGGCGTCACCGCCGCGGTCACAGGTGACCCGGCCGTGTTCGTCTCCGTCTCGGCGGCCCACCAGGGTCCCGAGGGTGGTGGCCCCGTGGCCGCCATCGTCGACCTCGGCTGAGCAAGAGCCCTTCCCGCTCCAGCAGCGGGTACCGCCCCCCCGCCCCCCCCCCCCGGCGGGGTGTGGGGGGCG
>JAKDNC010000176.1 GCA_030452025.1 Nocardioides sp.
ACGGTCTCGAGATCGTCGACGCTCCAGCCGACACGGTCGAGGACCTCGTCCTTGGACCAACCAGTCTTCTGGGTGATCAGGGAGGCTTCGTACTCGTTGGAGAAGAGGATGTGGGCGCCGTCGATGAGCTGGCGGATCAGCGGGCCCTCACCGAAAGCGAGCTGCTGGGACGGGTCGGCCACGAAGCGGTAGCCGCGCTGGCGGCACTCCTCGGTGTGGCGAAGCATCCCGTCCGGGTCGTCCGGACCGATCAGGACGTAGTCGGGCTCGCCGACCCGGTCCGCGATCGGCCTCAGCTCGATCTCGCGGGACTCGCTCATCGCGCCGGCGTAGAAGGAAGCGATCTGGGCGTGGGCGGCGTCGTTGGTGCACACGAAGCGCGCGGTGTGGCGCGACTCGGAGACGTGCACGGAGTCGCAGTCGACGTTGTGGCGCTCGAGCCAGGAGCGGTACTCGGCGAAGTCCTCGCCGACGGCTCCGACCAGCACCGGACGGAGACCCAGGTTGCCGAGCCCGAAGCTGATGTTCGCGGCGCAACCGCCACGGCGCACCTCAAGGTCCTCGACCAGGAACGAGACGCTCAGCTTGTCGAGTTGGTCGACCACGAGCGAGTCCGAGAACTTGCCGGGAAACGACATCAGGTGGTCAGTGGCGATGGATCCAGCGATCAGCAGCGACATGCTGCCGCACACTACTAGTCGGTACCGCTTCGTCTACTACAAGGTAACGATTAGCGTCGTTCGCATGAGCCAGAGTGCGCACCACAACCGTCTCCCCTACGACGATCCTGCGACCGTCCAGGAGATGCACGGTGACTGCCGCGCAGCCACCTCGCACCTGCGCCTCCCGCCTCCTCGAGGCACCACACCCGCGCGCGCCCACGAGGCCACCCAGTGGTCCGTGCCGGACGCCGCAGCACGCATGGCCGGAGCCATCCACCTACACCTGAGCTGAGTCCCGGCCCTCCCTTCAGCATCTCCCTCGGGACTCCTCAGGACAACACGAAGCCCCTCTCCGCTGAGCGGAGAGGGGCTTCGTGCTGTCCGGGTCCGGAGCCCGGCTGAGGTCAGGAAAGCCCTGATGTCGAGAGGAGGCTCAGTGGAACGAGTCTCCGCAGGCGCAGGATCCACCGGCGTTGGGGTTGTCGATGGTGAAGCCCTGCTTCTCGATGGTGTCGACGAAGTCGATCGTCGCGCCGCTGAGATAGGGGCCGCTCATCCGGTCGACGACCACGGAGACGCCGCCGAAGTCGGTGACGGCATCGCCGTCGAGCGTGCGCTCGTCGAAGAACAACTGGTAGCGGAGGCCCGAGCAACCGCCCGGCTGCACGGAGATGCGGAGCGCGAGGTCATCGCGCCCCTCCTGCTCGAGGAGACTCTTCACCTTCGAGGCAGCCACCGGGCTCAGGTTGATCTGGTCGGTGCGGTGCTCTGTGGTGGTTTCGACCTGCTCGGTCATTCTGACTCCCAAGGTGCTTGTGGATATGGGCTCGTGGACATGCCCTGTTACCAAGCACAATGGTCGCACACTCTTGGTTATTCCTACACCGTTCGACGTCTACCGTGGCTCAATCACGCCGCGACCAGGTCCGCGCCGTGCGCTCAGCCAAATCTGCCAGCGCGCCGGAGGGATCACCCATCGCGCGCTCCTCCCCCACCAAGTCGACCATGGCATATGCAGACTCAACGCCCAGGGCACGCATCTCGCGTGATCCGACCAACACCTGCCCGGCCAGGGCGATGCATGGCCGCAGCGCCTCCGCGGCGACCTCGGCGACGCCGTACGGCACCTTCCCCGAGCGGCTGGAGAAGTCGAAGGCCCCTTCGCCGGTGATCACCAGGTCGGCCCGGGCTGCGCGTCCGGGCAGGTCGACGGCGTCGCTGACCAGCCCGATCCCCGAGACCCGGGTCGCGCCGAGGAGCAGCAGTCCATACCCGAGTCCGCCCGCGGCGCCCGCGCCCTTCTCCAGGGAGGTACGTCGACCCGCGAGGTCGGCGAACCGCTCGAGGATCGCGTCGACCCCGGCGATGAGCTCCTCGGGGATCCCTTTCTGCGGACCGAAGGTCTTGGTCGCCCCGAACAGGCCGGTGAGCGGGCTGTCGACGTCCGTCGCGGCGACCAGCTCGACCCCTATCTCCGGCCCGGGCGAGAACTGCCGGATCGCCTGCAGCATTGCGTAGCCCGCGTCCATCGGCACGTCCCCCACCGCGCCGAGCGCCTGCAGCATCCCGGCGCCAGCGTCGTTGGTCCCACTGCCACCGAGCCCCACGACCACGCGCCCGGCACCCGAGTCGATTGCGGCGCGCACGAGCTCGCCCACGCCGTAGGTCGAGCCACTCTGGACCGGAACGTCGCCCATCAGGTGAAGTCCACAGGCTTGGGCACTCTCGACGTAGGCGGTCTCCCCCACACACAGCACGGTGGCAGGCACCTCGCATCCGGTCGGGTCGGAGACCGTGGCAGCGAGCATCCTGCCGCCCAATGAAGCGTGCAGGACGTCGACGAAGCCCGGGCCGCCGTCAGCCATCGGGCAG
This sequence comes from Nocardioides sp., assembly GCA_030452025.1. Taxonomy (GTDB): domain Bacteria; phylum Actinomycetota; class Actinomycetes; order Propionibacteriales; family Nocardioidaceae; genus Nocardioides. The sequence continues at coordinate 2,535 of JAKDNC010000176.1, forward strand.
AGATCCAACTCGTCGTCGGGAGCCCGACTGCGCCAGCCCTCCGCGATCGCCTCCGCGGCCTCGACTGCGGTCAGGGTCCCGGAGAACTTGTCCGGGGCGATCAGCACGCGCATGGCCCCATCCTGCCAGTCATGGCGAGAGAGGGCGATCGAGCTGCGGACCGCGAGCTACGGGTGGACCGTGGTGGGATGGAGGCGTGGTGATGATCCGACCGATGCGCCCCGACGACGTCCCCCTCGTGGAGCGGCTCTCGGCCGTCGGCTTCCACGAGCTCGACCAGCGCGTCCATCCTCGCGCGTGGCCGGACCCCGAGCTGCGCCCCGCCGAGCGCGCAGGCGCCTGGGTGCGGCGCACGTTTCACCTGCTGGAGACCGACCCCGGAGGCTGTTGGGTCGCGCAAGGCGGGGGCACAGGGGACACCGGGGACACCGAGATCGTCGGGTTCGCCACGTCCTTCACGCGTGAGCTGATGTGGGTCCTCTCCTCCTACGTCGTCCAGCCGGGTCTACAAGGCCAAGGCATCGGCGTGCAACTGCTCGCCGCCGCGCTCGAGCACGGACGTGGCTGCCTGCGCGGGATGCTGTCGGCATCCGATGACCCCAAGGCACTGCGCCGCTACCGCCTGGCTGGGTTCAGCTTCCACGCCCAGATGCTGCTCCACGGCGTCGTGGACCGCTCCCGCCTTCCCGTGGTGGACAAGATCCGTGAGGGATCGATCAGCGACCGTGACTTCATGGACTCCATCGACCGGCAGACCCGCGGGGCTGCCCACGGCCCCGACCACGAGTGGCTGGCACGCGAATATCCGCTCGTCGTGGCCGACCGCACCACCGGTTCCGGCTACGTCTACCTGCGCGGTGGTGCACCACTGCTGCTGGCGGCAACCAACCGGCGTACCGCCGCAGACCTGATGTGGGAAGCGCTGGCATCGTCCCCCCAGGGAGCAGCCGTGGAGGCCGGGCACATCACCAGCGCCAACGAGTGGGCGATCGACGTCGGCCTGGAGGCCCGACTGTCGATCCATCACCGCGGCTATCTCGCTCTGCGCCAGATGAAGCCACCGACGCCGTACCTGCACCATGGCTCCCTGCTCTGACCCCTGCTCTGACCCCTGGGTCCTGACCCCTGGGCCCTGACCCTGGGCTCTGGCTCCTGCCTGCCGGGAGAAGTCCGGGCCGGATAGCATCGCCGTATGACGACTGTCGACCTTCCGCTTCTTCCGCTTGGCAAGGGAACCGACCTCAACACTGAACGCGGTGTCGAGTGTCCCGGAGACCTTCCGGCGCCCTCCGACCCCGATCTGGTCGCGCGCGCCAAGGTCGCCAAGGAAGCGCTCGGCGGATCAGTCTTCATCCTCGGGCACCATTACCAGCGCGACGAGGTCATCGCCTTCGCGGACGTCACCGGGGACTCCTTCAAGCTCGCCCGCGACGCGGCAGCGCGACCGGAAGCGGAGTACATCGTCTTCTGCGGTGTGCATTTCATGGCCGAGTCCGCTGACGTCCTCACCAACGACAACCAGCGGGTGGTCCTCCCCGATCTGGCTGCCGGCTGCTCGATGGCCGACATGGCCCGACTCGGACAGGTCGAGGATGCATGGGACGCGCTGGCCGATGCCGGTGTCCAGGACCAGGTGGTGCCGATCACCTACATGAACTCCTCGGCCGACATCAAGGCGTTCTGCGGCAGGTTCGGCGGAGCGGTGTGCACGTCGAGCAACGCGGACGTGGCACTCGAGTGGGCCTTCGCGCAGAAGCCCGACGCGAAGGTGTTCTTCTTCCCCGACCAACATCTGGGTCGCAACACCGCGGTGCTCAAGATGGGCATCTCCCTCGATGAATGCGTGGTGTGGAACCCGTTCCTTCCCAACGGCGGTCTCACGGCCGAAGAGTTGCACGCTGCGAAGATGATCCTCTGGAAGGGCCACTGCTCGGTACACGGCAAGTTCAGCCCCGACGTGGTCGACGAGCTGCGCGAAGCGGATCCCGACATCAACATCCTGGTCCACCCGGAGTGCAAGCACGAGGTCGTCACCAGGGCCGACCTGGTGGGCTCAACCGAATTCATCATCAAGACCATCGACGAGGCACCCTCAGGGTCGAGCTGGGCGATCGGCACCGAGCTCAACCTGGTCCAGCGGCTCGCGAATGCTCACCCGGACAAGAAGATCGCCTTCCTCGACCGGACCGTGTGCTTCTGCTCCACGATGAACCGGATCGACCTGCCCCACCTGGTCTGGACGTTGGAGTCGCTGGTGGCTGGCCACGAGGTCAACGTCATCGACGTCGACGACGAGACCGAAAAGTTCGCCCACATCGCGCTCCAGCGGATGCTCGATCTCCCGGGGAGGGCCGCGCGGGACTGACACAGGCGTCCAAGCTCTCCGACACCTTGACCTACGACCTTTGGCTCGACTCGGAGGACCCTGTGACGAGACCGTTCAGAAGGCCAACGGAGTCCTGACCTCTTGTTGGAACGTTCGATCAAAGCGAGTCTTGCACGAACGTTCCAACAACCAGGTCGCTTGCCGACCATTCCCTGGCCGAGCCCGCTGCTCTTGGGAAGAGGCAGCATCGATGGCCTTGAAGCGATAGAGCAGGCTAGAGCCCGGGTGCGCCCCAGATCGCCAGCCAGCGCTGGAGGTCCTTCTCCATCGGCAGCTCGCCGGTGAGTTCGTCACGGATCTGGATCTCGAGCATGTTGTCGCGCTGTTCCTTGCCCGCAGGCACGAACGGGTAGAAGGTTCCCTGCTTGTAGAGGTAGACCAGCCCCGCCTTACGGCCTGACGCGTCACCAAAGGCGACCATCGAGCAGAGTAGCCCGGAGCCGAATCCCTCGGACTCGAGAGTCGTGTTGACCGCGTGCAGGTCAGTGCACAGCCCCGCTGTGTCGTCGGAGTCGCGATGGACGATCAGCCAGGTGAACCCGAACCCATCGGAGGAGACCTCCACGTCGGGAGCGTCCGGGTTGTTGTTGAGCAGGTTGACGATGTCGTCCTGGGTCTGCGCGAACGCCGCACCAGCAGCCCCCCGGAAGCACACCGAGCCACTGCCGGTGGGCGTCAGGCCGGCGGCTGTCTGCAGCGTGATCGCCGCACTCGGCACCAGGAACAGCGAGTCAAGGTTCGCCGGAGCCTGTTTGGTGCGCCCCAAGAGCGCGTCCAAGAATCCCATTCGAAATACTCCCGGTCACGCGATCGGTCTGTTGAGCTCGGCCTGGATCCTGGCGAGCTGCTCGAGCCGGTCCTCGAGCGACGGGTGGGTCGAGGTGAGGGTCTTGACCGTGGCCCCACTGATGGCCGGGGCGATGAAGAACGCGTTCATCGCCTTCGTCGACCGCAGGTCCTTCTGCGGGATGGTGGCCATCTCACCGCTGATCTTCTGTAGTGCGGAGGCCAACGCGGCCGGCTTCATGGTCAGGTAGGCGCCTGACCGGTCGGCACACATCTCGCGGTAGCGCGAGAGCAACCTGGTCAGGACGAAACTCACCGCATAGACGATCAGGCTGATCACCAGCGCGATCACCATCGCTGCCGCGCCGCCGTTGTTGTTGTTCCGGCCGCGGCCGCCGAGCAGCGACAGGCCGCCGTACTGCGCGCCCTGGGTGATCATGCCGGCGACGATGCCCGCGGTGGACGCGATGGTCATCACCATCACGTCGCGGTGGGCCACGTGGGAGAGTTCGTGGGCGAGGACGCCCTCGAGTTCTTCCGCGTCGAGCTTGCGCAGGATCCCGGTGGTCACGCACACCACCGACCGCTCCGGGGAGCGTCCGGTCGCGAAGGCGTTGGGGATGTCCATGTCGGAGATCCCCACTCTGGGCTTGGGCATGTCCGCCATCGCGCAGAGACGGTCGATCATGCCGTGCAGCTCGGGGGCCTCCTCAGGCGTCACCTCGCGGGCACGCATCGCCCGCATCGCCATTTTGTCGGAGCTCCACCACTGATAGAACGCGATGCCGATGCCGGCGATGCCGATGATCGGAATCAGACCGCCCATGCCGGCTTGTCCCGCAACGCCCATCAGCGCCACGATGAGCACGACGAACAGTGCGCCGAGCAGGAACATCACCAGCGTCATCCGGGCAGTGAGCCCCTTGTCCTTCAGGAATCGCGTCTTTGCCACAGGGTCCTCAGCCGGGAATCAGGCCGTCGTCCTCGAGCGACTCGCGAACCTCTTCGAGGGTGGCGTCCGACGGTGGCAGCACCACATCGGAGGAGTCGATCGAGTCCAGGGTGTGTGGGGCGCCGATGCTGCGAACAGTATCGAGGAGCTCGGAAAGTGCAGTCGAGAAGGCCTTCTCGTCGCCGGTCTCCACGGCCTTCTCCACCTCGGAGTCGAGACGGTTGAGACGGTCGACGGCATCGTCGGAGATGTCGTACTGACCCTCGCCAAGGATGCGGATGATCATGCCTGACCCTCCGTGTTGCCTTCGGCCTTCTGCGGCTCACCCTCAAGGGTCGACGCGCCCGCGTCGCCGGAGGATTCGATAGCAGAGTTGCCACCACCTCGAAGGGCAGCCAGTTCAGCCTCGACATCGGACTGCGAGCTCATCGAGTCGAGCTCACGAGCGATGTCGTCGCCACCACCGGGGTTAGATGCGTCGTCGAGCGCGCCACTGGCGATCAGCTCGTCGATGGCACCGGCACGAGCCTGCATGTTGGCCGTCTTGTCCTCGGCGCGCTGGATCGCCATGCCGACGTCGCCCATCTCCTCACCGATACCGGAGAGTGCCTCATTGATGTTGGTCTGCGCCTCGGCCGCAGTGTAGGTCGCCTTGATCGT
>JAKDNC010000177.1 GCA_030452025.1 Nocardioides sp.
CCTCACCTCGTCCTTATCCGAGGCGGTGCCGTTCTTGAACACGTTGGGGTAGAGGACGTGGGCCACTGACGACGCCGAGGTCAGCGTCAGACCAGCCACCACCGCGAGGATGGTCGCGAAGGCGACCGCAGAGATCAGCGCCAGCAGGACCGCGCCGCCGGTGGACCCGGACCCGCCACCCACGGCCTCGGCCAGCAGTGGCGAGGCCAAGTTGCCCGAGCTCGTGGCGACCTTGCTGTCGGGACCGGTGTCGAGCATCGCCGCAGCGCCGAACCCGAGGACCAGGGTCATCAGGTAGAACGCGCCGATCAGGCCGATCGCCCACATCACCGAGGCTCGGGCCGCCTTGGCGGTCGGGACGGTGTAGAAGCGGATCAGGATGTGTGGCAGCCCGGCGGTGCCGAGCACCAGGGCGAGGCCCAGTGACACGAAGTCGAGCCGGCTGGTCAGGTCGACGCCGTACTTCAACCCGGGCTGGAGGAACGCTTCGCCCTTGCCGGTGTTCTCCGAGGCGGCTCCGAGAAGCTCGGAGATGTTGAAGTGGAATTCGGCGAGCACCAGCACGGTGATCAGGATCGTGCCGGCCATCAGCAGGATGGCCTTGACGATCTGCACCCAGGTGGTGCCTTTCATCCCGCCGACGGTCACGTAGAAGATCATCAGGAGTCCGACCATGACGATGATGATCGCCTTCGGGACCTCGCCCTCGATGCCGAGGAGCAGGGTGACCAGTGCGCCGGCGCCGACCATCTGCGCCAGCAGGTAGAAGATCGAGACGACGACGGTCGATGTGGCGGCCGCCGTGCGCACGGGCCGTTGCCTCATGCGGTAGGCGAGCTGGTCGGCCATCGTGTAGCGACCGGAGTTGCGCAGGAGCTCGGCGACCAGGAGGAGGGCCACGAGCCAGGCGACGAGGAACCCGATGGAGTAGAGGAACCCGTCGTACCCGTTGAGGGAGATCAGCCCGGAGATGCCGAGGAACGAGGCGGCCGACATGTAGTCGCCGGAGACCGCCATCCCGTTCTGGAATCCGCTGAATTGGCGTCCGCCGGCGTAGAAGTCGGCTGCGCCCGTGTTCTGCCGGCTGGCCCAGAAGGTGATGCCGACGGTGATGAACACGACGCCGACGAACAGTGCCGCGGTGAGGATCTCGGTGTTCGTCACTGGGTGTCTCCCTCGGTCGGAGTGGTCGGGGTGGACGGCGCTGCGATCGCTGCCTCGTAGCGTTTGGCCAGCTCGGTGGAGAGCGGGTCGACGTTCCGGTTCATATAGCGCGCGTAGAGCCCTGCGATCAGGAACGTAGACAGGAACTGCAGGAGACCGAAGACGAGGGCCACGTTGATGTGACCGACCAGGCGGGTGTTCATGAAGCCCGGTGCCCAGTTCGACATGATGACGTAGAGCAGGTACCAGACCAAGAAGATGGCGGTGGCCGGAACGATGAACCTGCGGTAGCGACGCCGCAGTTCGACGAAGTCGTCGGAGTCGTGGAGTTCTTGATAGATCGGATGCTGTGAGCGCTGATGGACGCCATTGCCCTCGGACACGGGTGTCACCTCTCCATGGGACGTGTGATGGGCGTCACGTTAAAAGCGTGGCGGTCGCAAGCATCAGGGGTCTGTGCGGATGCCGCGATCAGCGGCCTGGCCGAATCGGTGAACGGTCGCACGGGCGCGACGAGCGGTCACTCCCGGTCGAGACGGTCAGCCCCGGTCGACCCGGACCGCTTCGGGGGTGTGCAGTCGCACCATGAATCGGCCCACGTGGGAGGGAACCCGCGTCCTGGTGGCGAGTGAGGTGCCGACCATCGTGGCGAATGCGAGCGGCACGGACCAGGCCGCCGGCTGGGAGAGGACTGCGTCGACCCAGCCACTGGAGTCGGTCGCGCCCAGGGCGTAGCCCACACCGGTGGCCGAGCAGGCGAACCCGACCCCGAGGCCGGCCAGCGCGCCGACATCGGTCAGCCCTCGCCACCAGATGCCCAGCACCAGCAGGGGGCAGAAGGTGGACGCGGCGACGGCGAAGGCGAGACCGACGGCCCGCGCGATCCCGAAGTCGGGGCTGAGCACCGCCGCCGCGCTGGGCACGACTACCGCCACGACCGCGGCCAGCCGGAACGCGGTCACCCCACTGGTCCGGCGGCGCCGCATCACGTCCTGGCTGATCACACCCGCCACCGCGACCGACAGCCCAGAGGACGTGGAGAGGAAAGCGGCGAAGGCACCCGCAGTGACCAGCGCGGAGAGCAGCTCTCCGGCGGCGCCGGGCAGCACCAGCCGGGGGAGCTCCAGGACGAAGGTGTCGGAGTGCGACCCATCGGCGTACACGCGGCCGAGGGCCGCATAGATCGGTGGCAGGAAGTAGAACAGCCCGAGCAGTGCGAGGACCACGACCGTCGTACGACGAGCCGCGCGGCCGTCCGGGTTGGTGTAGAACCGCACCACCACGTGAGGCAGACCCATGGTGCCGAGGAAGGTCGCCACGATCAGTGAGTACGTGAGGTAGAGCCCCTGCCCGCCGCCCTCGCCGAGCGGGAGCGACCAGGCCGCGGAGTCGCCGCCGGCGTCAGCCGGGTTCGGGGCACCGTCGCCGAGCCACACCATCAGCATGACCACCGCCGGCAACAGCAGCGCGGTGAGCTTGAGCCAGTACTGGAAGGCCTGCACGAAGGTGATCGAGCGCATTCCACCGGACAACACGTTGACCAGCACCACCGTGGCGACCACCACCGCACCGACCCACGACGGGGCGCCGGTCGCGGCGGTCATAGTGACCCCGGCGCCCTGGAACTGGGGGAGAAGATAGAGCCAGCCGATCGCCACCACCAACAGGGAGCACGCCGCCCGGACGCGGCGCGAGGCCAGCCGGGCCTCGGCGAAGTCGGGCAGCGTGTAGGCGCCGGACCGGCGTAGTGGAGCGGCGACCAGGACCAGCAGGACGAGATAGCCGGCGGTCCAACCGACCGGGTACCAGAGCATCTCGGCGCCGAAGGCCAGCGCCAGCCCGGCGACCCCCAGGAACGAGGCGGCGGAGAGATACTCGCCGCCGATCGCCGAGGCGTTCAGCCCGGGTCGCACACTGCGCGAGGCGACGAAGAAGTCACTGGTGGTGCGTGAGAACCGCAACCCCCAGGTGCCGATCGCCAACGTGGCAAGGGCAACCGCGACGATGGCGACGATGCTCGGCACAGCGTCGGCTCCCGAGGTCACGGGGACTCCGCGGTGTCCAGCAGCTCGGTGAAGTCGCGTTCGTTGCGCTCCGCGCGGCAGACGTAGGCCCAGCCGAGGAGGAACAGGATCGGGTAGATCGCGAAGCCAAGTATCACCCACGCCAGGGGGATGCCCAGGATCCGCACGTCGGCGAGCGAGGGCGCCACATGGAAGGCCAGCGGCAGGCCGAAGGCGAGCATGAAGACGGGCAGGAGGACGAGCATCGCGAGCCGCAGCTGGGCGCGCAGGAGAGATCTCATCAGGACCGAGCCGAGCAACGTCTGATCGTCGATGTCGCGGGCCCGCGAGGCTCGTCGGGGCGTACGCCGCGGGGGGCCGGTGACGCGGACGCGTTCGGGTGGCAGGTGGGTCACGGTTGGCTCCGGCCGAGCAGCTCGCGCAGGTGTCGGGTGTGTCTGCGGCTGACTGCCAGGTCGGTCTCACCGACGCGGACGGTGCAGCGGCCCGACTCCATCCGGACCTCGACGACGTGGGCGAGGGCGACCAGGGAGGAGCGGTGGATCCGGACGAACCCGGCTGGCGCCCACTGCTCCTCCAGGAGATGCAGCGGGGTGCGCACGAGGTGGGATCCCTCGGCGGTGTGCAGCCGGGCGTAGTCGCCGTGTGCCTCGACGTGGAGGATGTCGGAGCGGTTGATGAACCGAGTGACCCCACCGCGCTCGACCGCGATCTGCTCGTCGGTGCCGGGCGCCGGGCCGCCGGAGCGGTCCACGATGCGGCGGATCGCTTCGGTCAGGCGCTCTGCGCGGACCGGTTTGAGGACATAGTCGACGGCGCGCAGGTCGAATGCCTCGACGGCATGCTGCTCGTGGGCGGTGACGAAGACGATCGGCGGAGGGGACTTGAACCGGGCCAGCACCTGGGCCAGGTCCAGCCCGGTCAGCCCGGGCATCTGGATGTCGAGGAAGACCGCGTCGACGTCCAGGTCCTGCAGCATCCGCAACGCGTCGGTGGCCGAGCCGCTGGCGGTGACCTCACGGATCTGTGGGTCCTTGCCGAGCAGGTAGGCGAGCTCGTCCAGGGCAGGAGGCTCGTCGTCGATGACCAGGACGTGCAGGCCGCTCATGCTGTCCCCCGTCTGCACTCGCACTGCGGTGCCTCGCTCCGGCGGCGCTCGTGCCTCGCGACACCTCCACGGGGGCTCCTCGCGCTCATGCTGTCTCCGATCTGCACTCGCACTGCGGTGCCTCGCTCCGGCGGCGCTCGTGCCTCGCGACACCTCCACGGGGGCTCCTCGCGCTCATGCTGGTGCTCACGCATGGACTCCGGGAGCGAACTTGGGGACTCGTATGATCACCTTCGTGCCGGCCCCGGGCGCGGTCTCGACCACCAGACCGTAGTCGTCGCCGAAGGTGCTGCGCAGCCGTACGTCGACGTTGCCCAGTCCGACGCTGTCGAGGTCGGCGTCCCCGGCGAGCGCGCGGCGTACCCGCTCCGGGTCCTCCCCGGCGCCGTTGTCCTCGACCTCGATCAGGCAGTCGGAGGAGACGTCGCGGGCAACGATCGTGATGTGGCCGTCGCCCTTCTCCGCGAGTCCGTGGCGGACGGCGTTCTCGACCAGGGGCTGGATGCAGAGGAAGGGCACGGCGACCGGCAGCACCTCGGGAGCGACCCGCAGCGTGACCGCGAGTCGGTCCCCGAAACGAGCCTGCTCGAGCAGGAGATAGCGCTCGACGGACTTGAGCTCTTCGGCGAGGGTCGTGAACTCGCCGTACTTTCGGAACGAGTAGCGGGTGAAGTCGGCGAACTCCAGCAGCAGATCCCGCGCGCGGTCGGGGTCGGTGCGCACGAAGGAGGCGATCGCACCGAGGGAGTTGTAGATGAAGTGAGGACTGATCTGGGCGCGCAGCGCGCGGACCTCGGCCTCCATCAGACGGGTGCGTGACGCGTCGAGCTCGGCCAGCTCGAGCTGCCCCGAGACCCATTGGGCCACCTCGTCGCTGGCGCGGACCAGGCCGGCCGTCGCGGACTCGGTGAAGACCTGGAGGGTGCCGACGATGTGTTCCTCGACCACCAGTGGGCTGGTGATCGCGAACCCGAAGGGGCAGTTCGGCTGGCCGCAACTGATCTCGCGGTGATCGGCGACCCGGGTGCTGCCGTGCTCCACCGTGGCGCGGGCCAGATCGCTGCACTGGGTCGCGTGGTGGTCGCCTGAGCCGTCCCAGGCGAGGAGGTCGGCGGTGTCGGTGATCGCGACGGCCGGCGTACCGAGGAGGTTGTGCAGGTGGCGCACACTACGCTCGGCGCTGACCGCGGTCAGGCCCTCGCGCAGGGCGGGGGAGGCCAGCGAGGCGGTGTGCAGGGTCTTGAAGGTGGCGCGATCGGCCTCGGTCCCGAGGTGGGTACGCCGCCGACCGAACGCCATGCGCACACCCTAGGCCGTCAGGTCCTCAGCGGAAGTCGATCAGCAGCAGGTCCGAGTCGGAGCCGTCCTGCGGCGACGCTGGTCCGTCGCCCGGGTCCTTGCCGGTGTCGCTCGGCTCATCCCCGTCTGTCCCGTCGTCCCCGTCGTCCCCGTCGTCCCCATCCTTGTCCGACGGACCGGAGCGTGAGGTCCGCTTCTCGTCGATGCCGTGCGGCGGAGCCCATGCGCTCTCCACGACCGTTGCCTTGTAACAGCGGCTGACCCAGGGCAGCTGCATCCCGTCGGGGCCGCGTCCATAGCCCGCGTAGAGTTCGAGGGCCGCAGCGACCAGGTCGTCAAGGTCCTTGCGGTGCGCCAGCTCGTCACGGATCACTGCCTCGAGCGAGACGTGATTGACCACCTGCCAGTAGCGGAAGGAGCTCTCGGAGACGAACCCGAACAGGGTCGAGGTCACGATCTTGTCGGCGGGGTCGGCGCCCGCCGGGGTCACCTTGAGTGCGGTGTCGAGTTTTCGCGCCCACGGGATCCGGTGGTCACGGTCGTTGCAGATCAGTCCGAGCTGACCGCCGGGGCGCAGGATGCGGGCGATCTCCTCGAGGTTCGTGGGGACTCCCCGGGTGGCGATCACGGCGTCGACGGAGCGGTTGGCCTGTGGGTACGTCTCGTTGCCGGCTTCGAGGCCGTCCAAGCCTTCGAGGTTGGTGACGTCGTGGCCGTAGTCGGCGAACGCGGAGGCGAGCTGGGGTGCCGAGAGCACCACGATCGTGCGTGGGTCCGCGCCGAGCAGCCACGTCACGGCGTCCTCGGGGAACGCCGGACGGTCTTGCGGGGCCAACTCTGAGTCCATTGACCTGAGGTTACTAGTCTCCTCCCCATGAATGGCACACCGAACGCCGATCCGCTGGCCAGCCTGCTCACCCTCGAGGGCGTGCCGTCCGGCTTCGCCGCCGCGCGGGACGGTGTCGATGCACTGCTCCGTGACCGGGGGCTCCGTCGTACGCCGTCGGGGCTGACTGCCGAGTCGCTCCTGCGGGGCGCGGCGGCCAGCGGTGAGCTCGAAGGCTCCACCTCGGGCCTCGAGACCGTCCGGGTCGACGGTGGCGACGAGATCGCGCGCGCGGCCGTCCGTGTGTCCACCGAGCTCCTCGGCCTGGCGCCCTTGATGACGAGCCGTCCGCTGCAGGCTTTCGCCAGGATCCACGCGCTGGCTGGCCGGGGTGCGCTTCCCGACGAGCAGCTGGGACGTCCGCGGGACGCCGAGTCGGCCGGGCGCCTCCGTGCCCTGGCGGACACGCTGGTCACGCAGACCGAGGCGCCCGCGATGATGGTCGCTGCGATCGTGCACGCTGACCTGGCCACGGCGGCGCCGTTCGCCTCCCACAACGGGATCGTGGCGCGGGCGTGTGAGCGGCTGATGCTGGTCGCGCGTGGGGTCGACGAGAAGTCGCTGCTGGTGCCGGAGGCGGGACACCTGCGGCTGCGCGCGGAGTACGAGTCGAACCTGCGCGCGTATGCCAATGCCTCGGGGAGCACCGGGGTGCATGCCTGGCTGCTCTACGCGATCGAGGCACAGACGGTGGCTGCGGAATTGAGCCCGCTGCGGGACTGAGACGGGGCCTGAACGGCGAGCGACACCCGACGCGAGTGGAGTCGGGTGTAGCCGCTGAAACGTGAACCAGGCTACCAAGCCTGCATCGTAAAACTGCTGCCCCGGGATGTCA
>JAKDNC010000178.1 GCA_030452025.1 Nocardioides sp.
TGGGGCCCGGGGGTCACCTTGACAGTGTGGTGCATGGCAGCGACGAGCGGGTCAACGTGGGCGGCGCAGTTGGCGCGGGATTCCTGCGTCCAGCGGCGCGGCCGTCGCGAGCCGCACCTTGACGTCGACCAGTGAACAGCCGCTCGGGGTGACGACCACGGGGTTGAGGTCCAGCTCGGCGATCTCGGGTACGTCGGTCGCGAGAGCGCCGAGGGACACGATCAGCTGTTCAAGAGCACCGACGTCGACTCGGCGGGTGCCGCGGAACCCGTCGAGCAGCGGCCAGCTACGCAGCGACCGTAGCGCCCTGCCCGCGTCCCCCCGGGTCAGCGGCGGGAGCAGGAAGACGCGGTCGGCCAGGAGGTCGGTCGTCACACCGCCGGCGGCCACCATCACCAACGGACCGAAGCCGGGGTCGCGCACCACACCGAGCGCGAGCTCGACGCCGGAGACGACCGGTTGCACGAGCACCGGGGTCGCGTCATGTCCGAGTTGGATGCCGAAGTCGTGGACCGCCGTGATCACCTCGTCGTAGGAATCGAGTCCGACCCGGACCAGTCCGCGGTCGGTCTTGTGCACGATTCCCGGCTCGGCGATCTTGACCACCACCGGGAATCCGATCTCTCTGGCTGCGCGGCCCGCGTCCTCGCCACCACGGACGCTGCGGCCGACCGGAGTCAGGCCATAGGCATCGAGCAGCTCGACCGAGCTCGCCAGATCGAGCCAGCCGTCGGCGTGGGCGTTGGTGACGAATCGGCTCCCGACCGCGCGGGCCGTGGCGGCGCGGTCCTCGTTCGGAGGCTCGACCGGCTCGCGTGGGACGCGTAGCCATGCGGCGTAGCCCGTCACCCGTGAGAGTGCATGGATCGCTGCGGTCACCGAACGGTAACGGGTGATGCGGCTGAGGGCGTCGCGACTCGGTTCCAGGCCCCCGAGGGTGACCAGTAGCAGTGGCTTGTGGGGGCTCATGGCCCGACACGCGGCCAGGGCGGTGACCAGCGGAGCGGGGTCGGCGACGCTGGTGCGGACGAGCACCACCACGACCGCGTCGACCTCGTTGGAATCGAGCAGGGCCGTGGTGATGGAGCCCAGGTCGTCGGCTGAGGTCGCCGCGCCTGCATCCACCGGGTTGCTGACACCGGTGGTGCCGCGGACGTGCGTGGCGAGCTTGGCACGGAGCGTCCCGGAGAGCTCGGGGACGACCAGACCGGAGTCGTCCGCCTCGTCGGCTGCGAGCACACCGAGGCCGCCGGCATTGCTGACCACTGCAATTCGGGGTCCCAGCGGGAGCGGCTGGCCGCCCAGGAGAAGGGCAGTCTCGGCGATCTCTTCGGCGCTGTGACAACCGATCACGCCTGCTTGGGCGAAGAGTGCATCCACGCCCACGCCTGACGCAGCCGCAGCGGCCGTGTGCGAAGCGCCTGCCCGCCGACCGCCCGAGGAACGACCACCAACAACGGCGAGCAGAGGCTTGCGCTCGGCGAAGCGCCTGGCCACCCGAGCGAACTTGGGAGCGTTGCCGCACGACTCCAGGTAGAGCGCGGCAGCCGTGACCTGCGGGTCTTCGAGCCAGGCGGCCAGCAGGTCGTTGCCGGAGACATCCGCCTTGTTGCCCAGGGAGATGAACGAGCCGACACCGAGGCCGAGGTCGCGGGCGAGGTCGAGCAGGACGATTCCCACACCTCCGGACTGCGAGGCGATCGCGAGGCCGCCGGGGGGAGGTACCGCGTGGCTGAAAGTGGCGTTGAGCCGAATACCGGGGCCGTTGCTCATGACGCCGAGGCAGTTGGGGCCGACGAGTCGCATGCTGTGGGCGCGCGCGAAGTCGAGGATGGCGCGCTGGAGGGTGGAACCCTCGGCACCCATCTCATCGAAACCGGACGAGATCACGACCGCAGCCGGGATCCCCGCGACGGCCGCGTCGCGCAGGGTGTCGAGGACGCGCGCGGCCGGTACGGCGACGATGGCCAGGTCGACCGTGCCGGGCAGATCCGTGAACCGCGCTGCCGACGCGAGTCCCTCCACGACTACGCCGCTCGGGTGCACCACGTGCAGTGAGCCGGCGTACCCACCGGCCTGGATGGAGCTCAGGACGGCGGCACCGATGCCGGTCCCGTCCCGGCGCACGCCGGTCACGGCGACACTACGGGGATAGAGCAGTGGGGCAAGGGACCGTGTCTCGGCGCGGCTTTCACGAGCATCGGCCGCCGTGACGGCGCGCGCCGATGCGGCGATGCCCAGTTCGACGTGAACGGTCCCGTCCTCGGTCTTGCGGGCGATCTCGAAGCCGGCGCTGAGCAGGACGCCGAGCATCGCGCGGTTCTCAGGGAGTACTTCCGCGACGAAGCGGCGGATGCCGCGGTCTCGGCACGCGGCTGCGAGATGCTCCAGGAGGAGACTGCCGAGTCCGTGTCCGCGAGTCTCCTCGTCAACCAAGAACGCAATCTCGGCTGTGTCGGCCGAAACCGGCTCGGCGGTTCCGAGCGCGACGATGCGATCGTGGACCGTGACCACCAGGCTGGCGACAGTGGGCTGCTCGACATCGAAGAGGTGCTCGACATAGTCGTGGCCCGACTTGCGGCCGGCTACGAAGAATCGCATCCGCAGGCTGGCCAAGGATGCACCGTCGTGCAACGCCAAGAGCCCCTTCTGGTCGCTCGAGCGCACACCACGGACGACTGCCACACTCCCGTCACTGAGCAGAACGTCCGCGTCAAGGGGGTCGGTGACACTCACCGCGTGCCTTGATCGTAGAGGTGGGTCACCGGGTCGCTCGGGACGCCGAGGCGGCGTCCACTGAGCTCATCCCACGTCAGCCGGAGGTGCATCTCCCGCGTCCCGGCGGCCCACGGGTGCGGTCGGGAGAGCGCCCTGATGTGGTCAAGTTCGTCGGGGTCGGTCACGAACCTCGCTGGTCCGCGAGCCACGACGCTCCAGCCACTGTGGTGCTCGTGGTCGAACTGGTCGACCTCGAAGGCCAGTGTGCTCTCGCGTCCGTAGGTCCCGAGCACGCTGTACGGCGAGGTACGGATGATGATGGCGTCATCGACCACGGAGTAGTTGATCGGGATGATGTGTGGCCCGCTCGGGGTCGACACGGCGAGACGCCCGACCACTCGGGAGCGAAGCAGGGTCTCGCACTCAGCCTGGCTGAGTTCGATTGAGTTGTGCACAGTGCACCTCCGGTCGTCGGCGGTCGGTCCTTCGATCATCGGCTCTCCGGACGCGCCGCGACAGGGTCGATGGTCCCGCGCGTCCAGTCCATTGCGCACCGCCCGCGACGTCGACCGGCGCACGTAGGTCACTGGCGCACTTGTCGACGCCGTCGGTGGGGGATCTTGACGCGTTCCCGGACAGGATCGTTCTGGATGAATTCAACGTGGCGATGCCGATGACCAAGCGAGCCCTCAGGGCAGCGATCCGCTGAGACGGTTGTGGCGGTCGGCGCTCGAGGCGTTCAGCCCGATGATCTTCACGGTCTTGCCCTTGCGGTCGTACTTGGTGGTGATGGCATCGAGGGCAGCGACGGTGGAGGCGTCCCAGATGTGGGACTCGGTCAGGTCGATGGTGATCCGGTCCGGGTCCTCGGCGTACTCGAACTGGGTGTAGAGGTCGTTGCTGGAGGCGAAGAACAGCTCACCGGTGACGCGGTAGACGGCCGTGGCCTCGGACTCCTCCTCAACGAGCTCGCGGTGGGTCTCTGTGAGGTGGGCGACCCTCTGCGCGAAGAGCGTCATGGCCACCAGCACCCCGACGATGACGCCGATGGCCAGATTCTGCGTGGCAACGGTGACTGCGACGGTGGAGAGCATGACGGTGGTTTCGGACTTGGGCATCCGGCGCAGGGTGGCCGGGTGGATCGAGTGCCAGTCGAAGGTGCCGACGGAGACCATGATCATGACCGCGACCAGTGCGGCCATGGGAATCAGCGCGACGAGGTCCCCGAAACCAACGACAAGGATCAGGAGGAAGACGCCGGCGAGGAACGTGGAGATCCGGGTCCGTGCACCAGATGCCTTCACGTTGATCATGGTCTGCCCGATCATGGCGCAGCCGCCCATGCCGCCGAAGAAGCCAGTGATGACGTTGGCGGCGCCCTGTCCCCAGGCCTCCCGGCTCTTCTCCGAGTGGGTGTCGGTGATGTCGTCGACCAGCTTGGCGGTCAGGAGCGACTCCAGCAGGCCGACCAGCGCCATGGCCAGAGCGTACGGCGCGATGACCTGCAAGGTGTCCAGGTTGAACGGGACGTCGGGAACAAACAGGCTGGGGAGGCTGTCGGGCAGCTCGCCCTCGTCGCCGACGTCGGGAACGTTGATCGCGCCGATGATCGTAAACGCCGTGAGTGCGACGATCGCGATCAGTGGGGCAGGGATGACCCTGCTGATCCGCGGGACGCCCACAATGACGGCGATGCCGACGGCGATCATCGGGTAGACCAGCCAGGGAACGTCAACCATGTGCCGGACTTGTGCGAGGAAGATGAGGATGGCCAGGGCGTTGACGAATCCGACCATCACCGAGCGAGGGATGAATCGCATCAGCTTGGCCACGCCCGCCAGCGACAGCGCGATCTGGATGAGGCCACCGAGGATGACGGTGGCGATGAGGTAGTCATACCCGTAGTCGCGCATCACCGGGGCGATGACAAGGGCGATCGCGCCAGTGGCCGCTGAGATCATGGCGGGGCGGCCGCCGAGGAACGAGATGGCGACAGCCATCGTGAACGAAGCGAACAGGCCCACCCGGGGGTCGACGCCCGCGATGATGGAGAACGAGATCGCCTCAGGGATCAGCGCGAGCGCGACCACGAGCCCAGCCAGCACTTCAGTGCGCAGCATGGCCGGAGAGCGTAGGGCGTTGCGGACGGTGGGCTCGGCCGAACGTGTGGTGGTGTGTGGCGTGGCGGTTGGCATGCTGTGGTGCGGCTCCGTTCGGACGGCGAAACGACTCGTCCGGGGCGATGCGCCGACGACTCGTTTTGGCATTGTCATTCGCGATGCGCACCATGGGTGCGCGTGCTGGCAGCCTGCCAGCGAAAGTCTGCGGCACACTCTACCCTTACGTTGGGGGAGAGTTGCACATCCTCAGGGAGTGAGAGGGACCACCATGGCCAACAGCGACCACGGGACGATGCAGATCGGCGAGGTCGCCACGCGGACCGAGCTGTCGCTGCGGTCCCTGCGCCACTGGGACGAGGTCGGACTGTTGCGACCCTCAGGGCGGAGCGAGGGCGGCTTCCGCCTCTACACCGAGGACGACGTGGAACGGATCCTGGTCATCCGCCGCATGAAACCCCTCGGTTTCACCCTGGAGCAGATGCGCGCCGTCATGGTCGACATCGACACGCTGCGTGCCAGCGCCACCGGCGGGCCCGGCGCCCCCGAGGAGGTGGAGACCGCCCGCCTGCGTCTCGGCGAGATCGCGCACGAGGCCGCCGAACGACGCGCCAAGCTCGAGCGACAACTCGAGATGGCCGACGAGTTCATCGGGATACTCACCGCGGCCATGTAGTTCCGCTCCGCGTCGATGGACGGGAGCCGCTACGTGTGCGGGATCCCGACAGCAGGGGCGCTCGACTGACGGTCTGCCCGGCTAGGGTCAACCTCGATGAACGACGAGATGTACGACGAGTCCGCGCGCGAGCGGCTGGTCCCCGAACCCCCGAAGCGGGTCGACGCGCCGACCCGGCAGCCGTTCGAGCGGGACCGGGCCCGGGTCGTGCACGCGGCCGCCTCCCGTCGTCTCGCGGCCAAGACGCAGGTCGTCGGGCCACAGAGCGACGACTTCGTCCGCAATCGACTGACCCACTCGCTCGAGGTCGCCCAGATCGCCCGGGACCTGGCTCGCGCCCTGGGATCCCACCCGGACATCACCGAGACCGCAGCCCTCGCCCACGACTTGGGGCATCCACCCTTCGGTCACAACGGTGAGCAGGTGCTCGATCGGCTCAGTCAGGGTTGCGGCGGCTTCGAGGGCAACGCCCAGACGCTGCGGATCCTGACCCGACTCGAGTCGAAGACGTTCGACGCCCGAGGTGGCTCGGTGGGCCTCAACCTGAGCCGCGCCACCCTGGACGCGTGCACGAAGTACCCGTGGCAGCGTCGCGCGCCCGGCACCAAGTTCGGTGTCTATCCCGACGACCTCGGCGTCTTCACCTGGATGCGCGAGGGCATCGAGGGCGAACGCCGCTGCGTCGAGGCCCAGGTGATGGACCTCGCGGATGATGTCGCCTACTCGGTGCACGACGTCGAGGACGGCGTCGTCGCCGGCAGCATCGACCTCACCCGCCTCGATGATCCGGGGGAGCGTCGGGCCGTGTGGCAGACCACCCGGGACTGGTATCTCCCCACTGTCGAGGACGACGCCCTCGACGAGACGTTGCGTGCGATGGAGGCGCAGCAGAGTTGGCCGCGGGCGTCGTACGACGGCTCGCGACGCTCGCTGGCCGCGTTGAAGAACGTGACCAGCGACCTGATCGGCCGATTCTGCGGGAGCGTTCAGTCGGCGATGCGTGAGGCGTACGGCGATCACGCATTCGTGCGCTACAGCGCGAACCTGGTCATCCCCGACGGGACCGGGTTGGAGATCGCCGTCCTCAAGGGCATCGCCGCCCACTACGTGATGAAGTCCGACGAACGACTCGCGGCCATGGAGCGCCAGCGTGCCCTGCTCGGCGAGTTGGTCGAGGCCCTCGCTGCCCGCCCCGAGCACCTCGACGCCGCCTTCGCCGAGGACTTCGAGGCAGCCACCGACAACGGGGCCGCCCGCCGCGTCGTCATCGACCAGGTCGCGTCGCTCACGGATGCGTCGGCGCTCTCCATGCACGCCAGGTTGTGCTCCTCGCCGCGCTCGGCCACGACCCGTCGTCGCTGATCGCAGTGTTGGTCTGCCACCTGTGGATCACTGTCCGGGCAGGCTGGAACAGGGACGTAGACTCCGCAACGTGGCTGGCCGGATCAAGGAAGACGACATCGCAGAAGTGCGCGAGAGGGCGCGCATCGACGAAGTCGTCTCGACCTATGTGACGCTGCGCAACGCCGGTGGCGGCTCGATGAAGGGTTTGTGTCCCTTCCACGACGAGAAGTCCCCGTCGTTCCACGTGACGCCGAGCCGCGGGTTCTACCACTGCTTCGGTTGCCAGCAAGGTGGCGACGTCATCAACTTCGTGATGGAGATCGACGGCGTCGGGTTCAGCGAGGCCGTCGAACGCCTCGCCGACAAGGTCGGCGTGCAACTGCGTCGCGACGTAGGTCTGCGAGACGAAGTTCTGGTCGCCGCCGAAGGCACGCAGGGC
>JAKDNC010000179.1 GCA_030452025.1 Nocardioides sp.
CGGCTCTACTCCCCTACCAGAGCCGGGATCAGCCCGTCAGTGAGTGATCTCGTCCTCAAAGTGATGGGTGGAGAGAATGTGACGCGCCGTGATCTCGGCGGCCCTTTCGGTGTCCCGGTCGGCGAGGGCGTCGATCAGGTCCCGGTGCTGCGCCGCCGAATCCGAGTGGGGACGAGTGACTTTCGGGCCGGTCGGCATTGCCTGCCAAAGCAACCGCATCATCGACAGAAGCATCGGCGATGCCGCGGCTTCGTAGATGCAGAAGTGGAACTGTCGGTTGAGCTCGCCGTACCGTGCGTCTCCGGTGTCGATCGAGGTCATCTCGTCGTTGAGGTGACGGAGCCGGGCCAACTGCTCGTCGGTGATCGCAAGCGCAGCCAGCCTGGCCCCGAGGGGCTCCAACACGGCGCGGATCTGCGAGTTGTCCTTCACGATGCCGTTGCGGGACTGCGCCACCGTGGCTCCCCGGTGCGGGTCGTTGACGACCAGCCCCTCGGACTCCAGCCGACGCAGCGCTTCCCGCACGGGCGTCTGGCTCACGCCGAAGCGGTTCGCGAGGTCTCGCTGCCGCAACGGCTCGGCGCCGGACAACTCGCCGCTGATGATCATCTCGCGCAACATCGCGCAGACCACATCGCTCTTGGAGGAGTACTGGATCTCGGTCGCTCTACCGAGCTGAGAACTGGACACGGGCAACTTTCCTCCTGGATTTCCTTGGGATCCTACGCGTTCGCGGCTCGCGCGTGCGTGCCTGCTTCGTCACGCAGGCACTGGAGCAGTCTCGACGGAGTCAACGGAAGGGCAGACATGGAAGGCTGGTCGAGCGCTGCACTCACCGCGCTCGCGACGGCGGCGCCGGCACCGGTGAGTCCGCCCTCACCAGCGCCGCGCACGCCGAGTGCATTGGTGTCGGCGGGCGCGTCCTCGCAGACGATCAACTCCACGTCCGGCACTTCGCTGGCCGTCGGCATGAGATAGTCCATGAACGTCGTTGCCTGAGGTTGCCCCGACTCGTCGTAGGAGAACTGCTCGAGCAGAGCGCCACCGACTCCCTGGGCCACACCGCCACGCAGTTGCCCCTCGACAAGGGTCGGGTTCACAGCGCGGCCCACCTCGTAGGCCACGAGGTACTTCAGGACCTGCACCCCACCGGTGTCCGGGTCCACCTCGACCACGCAGATGTGAGCACCATAGGGATAGGTCATGTGCTCGATGTTGAACCGGAACCGTGCCGAGAGCCCGGCGGACTCCTCCGGTCGCAGCCAGGCGCTCCCCGGCTGGGTGTCGCGCCAGACGTCCCTGAACGACAGTGCCCGGTCCAACACCCCGCGGACCTGCACCTGTCCGCGGCCCACCTCGAGGTCGTCTGGAGAGACCTCCAGGACCCGGGAGGCGATCTCGAGCATTCGGGCGACCACCTGTTTCCCTGCACCGCTGACGGCGTTGCCGGCCACGACGGTCGACCGGCTCGCCCAGGATCCAGTGCCGTAGGGCTGCAGCAGGGTGTCTCCGTTGATCACGTCGACCAGGTCCGTGTCGACGCGGAACTCGTCGGCCACGACCTGGGCCAGGACCGTTTCGATCCCCTGACCGAGAGAGGTGCCCCCCGAGTGCACCCGGATCCGCCCGGACCCAGTCACCTCGACATCGGCGGTGTCGCTCGGCCCCAAACCACTCTTCTCAAGGAACATCGAGACGCCGAGACCGACACGTCGCCCCTCGGCTCGTGCGGCCTCGACCAGCTCTGGCCACTGCAACTCGCGTGCGCGGGCAAGCGCACGCTCGAGAAGACCGGGATAGTCACCGGAGTCCAACACCATGTCTGTGCCCAGGGTGTTGATCTCGCGGCGGTGCGGCAACTCATCGCGGCGAAGGAGGTTGCGACGCCTCAGCTCGACCCGGTCGACACCGATCTCGGCTGCCACCTGGTCGAACAGTTGCTCGCGCACCGTGGTCCCCTCGAACCGTCCCGGCGCCCGGTAGGTCCCACAGGGAGTCTTGTTGGTCAGCGCCACATGCACCCGCCCGGAATAGGCAGGGACACGGTAGGGCCCCGGCAGCATCGCCACTGTCAGCTCGGGGACGATGATGCCGTGGGTGCGCACGTAGGCGCCGTTGTCATGCCAGATGTCGTCGCGCAGGGCGAGGATGAAGCCGTTGTCGTCGAGGGCCACCCCGATCTGGTGGCTCTGCTCCCTCGAGTGGTTCACCGCGACGAGGTGCTCAGCCCGGTCCTCCACCCAAGAGAGGGAACAACGCAGCCTACGAGCAAGCCAAGGCACCAGGAAGTCCTCGGGATAGAACTCTCCCCGGACCCCGAATCCACCACCCGCGTCCACCGCGTGCATCCGGATCGACTCTGGATCCACTTCGAGGAGACCCGCGAGGACCTGTCGATTGAAGACCGGCACCTTGGTGGCTCCGAAGATCTCCAGGTCACCGGAGCCTGGCAGGTAGTCCACGACCAGGGCACGTGGTTCCAGCGGGACGGCCGTGTGCCGGCCGATGTCGAAGCGGCACTCCACGACGTGGGCCGCGGCGTCGAAGGCTGCATCCACGTCTCCGTAGCCGAGCGTAAAGTCTGCGGCGATCCGGTCAGCGGGCGCCGTGCGGGCATCCAGAAATACGTCGTCGGGTTCGACTTCGACGTCGACAAGCTCCGCGCCGTCCTCGGCGGCGTAGGCGTCCTCTGCGACGACCACGGCAACCGGCTCACCCACGTAGCGAACCGTGTCGCGGGCCAGCACAGGCTGCAGGTGCTCGGACAGGTCGACTCCCTGGACCAACAACCGCACGGGAATCCGCAGGTCACCGGGGAGGTCCGCGGCAGTGACGACGTCGACGACGCCGGCAACTGCGCGCGCTTCCTCGGTCCGGATGGCCGTGATCGTCCCGGCAGCCACCGAGGACCTCACCACGCGCACGTGCAACATCCGAGATCGGTCGACGTCGCTGCCGAAGCGCCCCTTCCCGGTCAACAGCCGGTGATCCTCCTTGCGTAGGACCCGGCTGCCGATCTGGTCGGGGGGCGCCTGGCCGTCGGCAAAGTGGCGCTCGGTGCGTTCGTCAGCCACGGGAGACCTTCCGCTTTTCGGCGACCTCACAGACTGCGTCGACGATCCCTTGGTATCCGGTGCAACGGCACAGGTTCGCCGAGACCACCTCACGGACCTCGTCACGGTCCGGCTCCGGGTTAGTGGACAGGTATGCCTCGCCGAGCATCAGGAAGCCGGGGGTGCAGAAACCACATTGGAGGCCGTGATGCTTGCTGAAGGCCTGCTGCAGGTCGTTGAGCTCGTCCCCGTCAGCCAGTGACTCCACCGTGCGCAGCTCACGCCCGTCGGCCTGGACGCCGAAGACGAGACAGGCCCGGATGGGCTCCCCGTCCATCAGGACGGTGCAGGCTCCACAGATGCCGTGCTCACAGCCCAGGTGGGTGCCGGTGAGGCCGAGGTCCTGGCGGAGCACGTCGGCCAGGGTCTTTCGTGACTCGATGACGAGCTCGTGTTCTCTCCCGTTGACGCGCATCGTCACCAGGTGCTGGTCCTTCATGCGTCCTCCTGTGTTGCGGTGGGCACGCCGACGAGGCGCTTGAGTTCAGCTGGGGCGACCGGAACATGACGAAGTCCGGCGCGATGGTCTCGCAGGGCGTCGTTCAGGGCCGAGAGGATCGTGGCGGGCGCCCCGATCGTGCCTCCCTCGCCCATGCCCTTGGACCCGGTCTCGGTCAGGTCGCATGGAGTCTCCAGGTGGTGCACCGCAATCTGCGGAATCTCCGAGGCCGTCGGGACCAGGTAGTCCATGAACGTCCCGGCCATGGGCTGTCCGTCGGGCGAGTAGACGAGTTCCTCGAACAACGCCGAGGCGATGCCTTGGGCCACGCCGCCCCGGACCTGCCCGTCGACGATCATGGGGTTGACCACCACGCCACAGTCCTCGACCACGATGTAGTCGCAGACCTCAACGCCACCGGTTCCCGGATCAATCTCGACCAGGGCGGCGTGGCAGGCGTTGGAGAACATGCCCGAGGGGTCGGCGGTGCCGCGCGCCTCGAGCAGCTGCTCCTCGTTGGAAGTCAGGGTGTGCGCGCGGAAGTGCACGTTCGCGGCGACGTCGTCGATCGACACCCGGGCATCCGGCGCGCCGCTGACCTGTGCGTGCCCCTCGATGAGCTCGATGTCGGCGGCGTCCGCCTCGAGCATCTCGGCGGCGATCGTCCGGATCTTGTCGGCGAGCCGTCGGGCCGCGACCGCGGCGGACCCGCCTCCGATGACCAGCGAACGACTGCCGAAGGTCCCCCACCCGAAGCTGGTGAGATCGGTGTCCCCCTGCCGGAGCTTGATCCGTCCGGGGTGAATCCCGAGCCGATCCGCAACGAGCTGGGCAAACGTCGTCTCGTGCCCTTGGCCGTGTCCGCAGGTTCCGCTGGTGACCACCACGTCGCCCGACGCATCCATCTTCACGTGGGCGACCTCGAATCCCGGTGTCATCGCCATCTTGCGCATCCCCATCGTGGCGGTGCCGTATGCAGTGCGCTCGGAGAAGTTCGCGAGGCCGATCCCCCGAATCTTGCCCTCCTCGGCGCGGGACTCCCACCATCCGTGCTTTCGCGTCTCTTCGACGCACATCTCCAGGGCCTCGATGTAGGACCCGGGCTCGTAGGTGATGCCGTTCGCTCCGAGGTAGGGAAAGTCCTCGGTCGCGATCGTGTTGCGCCGCCGGATCTCCACCCGGTCGAGTCCAAGGCGCGCGGCTGCCTCTTCCATCAGGCCTTCCATCACCATCACGATCTGTGGCCGGGAGACGCCTCGGTAGGGAGCCGTGGGTGGCTTGTTCGTGGCGAACCCCCGTGCGCGGGCTGCATACCTGGGGACCTTGTAGACCCCGGGCAGCTCGGTCGCTGCCATGAGTGGCTCGACGCCGCAGCTGAACGGGAACGCGGAGTAAGCACCGATGTTGCATCGGATGTCAGCGTCCAGCCCGATGATCCGGCCGGCCTCGTCGAAGCCCGCACGGACCCGGTACTCCTGCTCACGACCGTGGAACGAGGCGGTGAGGTTCTCCTGTCGGTCCTCGCTCCACCGCACGGGCTGCCGCAGCCGCTTCGCTGCGGCTGCGACCACCACTTCCTCGCGCCCGACCACGCACTTGAGCCCGAATCCTCCGCCGACGTCCGGGGAGATCACCCGGACCGCGCGCTCAGGAAGGTCGAGCGCCTGCGCCACCCCGGTCCGCACCTGGTGCGGGACCTGCGTGGACAGGGTCAGCACCAGCTGCTCGTCACGATCGACCCACTCGGCCAGGCAGGCACGCGACTCCATGGGCGCCGCGTGCACGCGTCCACTCTGGAATGTCCGCTCAAGAAGCAGCGGCGCCTCCTCGAGGGCCGACTCGAGCATGTCGTCCTGGAACATCTGCAGGTCGACGAGCACACCATCGGGTGCCTCCTCGTGGACGACCGGCAGCTCACCACCCAGCTCGGAGAGGGAGGTGACTGCGGGCATCTCCTCAACATCGACCTCGACGGCCTCGGCCGCGTCCTCGGCAAGGTAGCGGCTCTCCGCGATCACCACGACGACCGGTTCGCCGGCGTACCGGACACGGTCGTGGGCCAGCAGCGGCATGGTTGTCGCGATGAACTCCGGACGCTCCAGCACCGCTCGCAGACCTGCGTCGTCCAGATCGGCCGAGGTCAGGACCGCCACCACCCCGGACATGTCCAGGGCTGCGGAGACGTCGACACCGACGATCCTCCCCGAGGCCATCGGGCTGCGCACGAAGGCTGCGTGCAGGGCATGACCGGAGGAGATGTCATCGGTGAAGCGGCCGGTCCCACGCAGCATCCTTGGGTCCTCGCGCCGCGGAAGCCGGTTGCCCACCCAGGTCGCGGCGGTGGTCATCGCCGAGCTCCCTCAGCGAGCGCCTCGACGAACGCGCGTTGCATCAACGTCTCCACCAGCTGCCGGCGGTAGTCGCCGTCGCCGTTGAGGTCGCTCGGCGGATTGACCGAGGCAGCAGCATTGCGCGACGCCGCCACCCAGGTCTCCGGGGTGGCCGGGCTGCCCTCGAGCATGGCCTCGGCCTCGGTGGCGCGTACCGGCACTCCCGCGACCCCGCCGAGCACGACGCTCACGTCCGTGAGCCGGTTGTCGACCTTGTCGAAGGCGACACCCACCGCAGAGATGGCGAAGTCGCCGCGTCGGCGTGCGTACTCGGTGAGTGCGCCGTAGGCACGCGGTCGGGCGAACTGTGTCTCCACGACCATCTCGTCGTACTCGCCACTGGTGGTCAGGAACCCGGTGAACCACTCCGCCACGGGGACGGTGCGCTGGCCCCGGGGCCCCTGGACGACCACCGATGCGTCGTGCAGGAGAGCCAACAGGCACCACTCGGCGGTGGGGTCGGAGTGCGCCATGCTTCCGCCGACTGTTCCCCGGCATCGGATCGGGTAGTGACCGATCCAGCGGGCCGCACGTGGGAGCACAGCGAAACCATCGTGCACTTCCGGGTCGCGACTGATCTCCACATCACGGTGACGTGTCATCGCGCCGATGCGCAGGAGGTCGCCCTCGCGACGGATGTAGTCCAATCCGGAGACGGGATTGACGTCTACGAGTGCGCTGGGTCGGGCCAGCCGGAAGTTCATCATGGGCGCCAGCGACTGACCGCCGGCGATGATCTTGGCGTCGTCACCCAGCTCGACGAGCAATTCAACGACCTCGGCGACGTCATGGGCCCGGTGGTATTCGAACGATGCCGGTTTCATGGATGGGACCACCCCTCTCTGCTAGTGGTATACCATATCCCACGTGATGCGGAGCACGCCATGAGCGACTTGTCGATTGAACTCCCGGACCCGGCGGCGACCAGCGGCGTGGCCGGCCGGCCACGTGTCCTGCGGCTGGCCGCACCCCGACGGCGCAACGCGCTCACACTGGAGACCGTGGACCATCTCCTCGCGGAGCTCGACGAAGACCCCCGGGGCGTTCTGCTGCTCGGGAGCTCGACCCCCGACATCTTCAGCGCCGGAGCGGACCTGGCCGCAGATGACCGGACTCGAGCGACCCTCAGTGACCGCCTGTATGCCTGCTATGAACGCATGATCACGCGCCCCGGGCCGGTCATCGCTGTCGTGGAAGGAGCCGCCGTCGGTGGCGGCGCCCAACTGTGCGCGGCAGCAGACATCAGGGTCGCCTCCCCCGACGCGCGCTGGAGATGGGCCGGCCCCGGACACGGCCTCGCTGTCGGCGGATGGATCCTCCCGG
>JAKDNC010000180.1 GCA_030452025.1 Nocardioides sp.
CTGCGCCGCGACGTTGGCCGACGACTCCACGATCCGGAGAACCATCGAGTTCAACGACGGGGGCACCCCGATCGCCGAGGCGCTCAAGGCCTGACCCGACTCGGCGCGAACTGACGTTTTTCCCCGCCGAGTCGGCGCGAACTGACCACGATGCTTGTCAGTTCGTGCCGATTCGGCGATGTTCTGGGCAAGTTCGTGCCGACTCGACTACTGGGCGATGTCGGCGTGCTCGTCGCGCAACGCACGCTTGAGGATCTTCCCGCTCGGATTCTTCGGCAGCGCGTCGGCCACCACGACATACTTCGGGGCCTTGTAGCCGGCCAGCACGGTGAGTGCATGCTCGAGCACCTGTTCGGGGAGGAGCGTGACGCCAGGTTTGGGGACGACGACCGCGGCGACCGCCTCGACCCATGTGGGGTGGCTGACCCCGAAGACCGCGACCTCGGCGACGCCCTCGAGCTGGTAGATCGCCTCCTCGACCTCGCGGGAGGCGACGTTCTCCCCGCCGGACTTGATCATGTCCTTCAGGCGGTCGACCACGAAGAGTCGGCCGTCCTCGTCGAGGTAGCCCAGGTCACCGGAGTGGAACCAGCCGTTGCGGAAGGCCTCGGCGGTCTTCTCCTCGTTCTTGTAGTAGCCCAGCGTCGCGTGCGGCGATCGGTGCACGATCTCGCCGACGGTCTCGCTCGGCACCGTGCGGTCCTCCTGGTCGACGATTCGGGTCTCCACGTTGATCGCCTGACGCCCGGCGGAGCCGGCCTTGGTCAGCTGCTCCTCCGGGCCGAGGATCGTGGCCAGCGGGGACATCTCGGTCTGGCCGTAGAAGTTCCACAGCTCCACGTCGGGCAGTCGCTCCCGGATCTCCTTGAGCACCTCCACCGGCATCGCCGATGCGCCGTAGTAGCCCTTGCGCAGCGACGAGAGGTCGGTCGTCTCGAAGTCGGGATGACGCAACAGCGAGATCCACACGGTTGGGGGAGCGAAGTACTTGGTCACCTTCTGCTCGGCGATCGTGCGCAGGATCGTGGCCGGGTCGGGGCCGGGGAGGATGATGCTGGTCGCGCCGAGGTAGACATCGACGCTGAGGAAGCAGTCCATCTGTGCGCAGTGGTAGAGAGGCAACGTGTGCAGCTCGACGTCGTCGGCGGCCATCGAGCCGTCGATGACGCAGGAGACGTATTGCCACATCAGTGCCCGGCTGGAGAGCAGGACGCCCTTGGGGCGTGACTCGGTGCCGGAGGTGTACATCAGGCGCACGGGGTCGTCGTCGTCCACCTGCACCTGGGGGACCACACCCTGGTGGCTGGACCAGGTGCTGAAGTTGCCCCAGCCCTCCGGCAGGGCTCCGTCGGCGCGGAGAGCGACCCTGCGCAGGACCGCACCGCCGGTGTCCATCGCCTTTGCAGCGGTGTCGATCAGGGGTCCTTCGACCACGAACGTCGTCGCTTCACTGTGGTCGAGGATGAAGGCGATCTCGTCGGCGCCGAGCATGAAGTTGATCGGAACGAGGATGACGCCAAGACGCGCGGCGGCGAAGGCCAGCGCGGCGAACTCCCAGCAGTTGTGGGAGAGCAACGCGATCTTGTCGCCCTTGATGATGCCCTCCGCCGAGAGTCCGGCGGCGACGCGGTCGGTCACCGCGTCGAGCTCGGCGAAGGTCAGGTGGGCATCACCGTCGATGATCGCGGTCTTGTCGGGAAGCCTGCCGGCGCTACGACGAGGGAGGTCGCCGACCGCGTGTTGGCGGGCCAGAGGGACAAGTGGCTCAGCAGACATCGGCGACTCCTGTGTTCATGGGGGCGTGCATTCAGGGTAATCGGAATCACGTGGCGTCATCGGAATCACACTCGCAGGGATTCGACGCTCATTGAGCGGCCGGGTGGTCCCGGGAGGCTCAAATCGGACATTTGCACCTTGACGAATCCCTCCCGGACCAACAAGGTCTAAGTGACCAACTCAAGACTGCAGGAGGCATCATGCCGGAGCTGTTCATCGACGGGGATTGGCACGATGCCGCGGACGGGGGCACCCGGGAGATCCGGTGCCCTGCGGACGGGACCGTTGTCGCAACCGTGTCGGAAGCGACCCCCGAGGATGCGCTGGCTGCCGTGCGCGCCGCCCGGCGGGCCTTCGACGAGGGGATCTGGTCATCGACACCGTCGGCCGAACGCGGCGTGTTGTTGTCGCGGCTGGCCGACCGGCTCGAGGCCGAACACGAAGAGGTCTCCCGTCTGGAGGCCCTCGACACGGGCAAGCGGATCGTCGAGGGGCGCCTCGACATGGACGACATCATCGGCGTATTTCGCCACTTCTCCTCGCTCGCGAACGCGGACGCCGGCCGGATGGTCGACACCGGGATGCCGGACGTGGTCAGCAAGGTGGTCCACGAGCCCGTGGGCGTGTGCTCGCTGATCACCCCGTGGAACTTCCCGCTGTTGCAGACCTCATGGAAGGTCGCACCGGCACTGGCCGCCGGCAACACATTCGTTCTCAAGCCGAGCGAGATCACCCCGTCCACCTCGATCTGGCTGGTCCGGACCCTGCACGACCTCGGGCTGCCGGCAGGGGTGGCCAACCTCGTCCTCGGCGCCGGGGCCAAGGTGGGCCCGACACTGACTGAAGCCCCCGAGGTCGATCTGGTCTCCTTCACCGGCGGCCTGGTGACGGGACGCCAGATCATGGCCTCCGCCGCGGGAACCGTGAAGAAGGTCGCCCTCGAGCTCGGCGGCAAGAACCCCAACGTGGTCTTCGCCGACGCGGACCTCGAGACGGCCCTGGACATGGCCGCCACCGCGGTCTTCCTCGACTCCGGGCAGGTCTGCTCGGCGGGAACCCGCCTGATCATCGAGGAATCGATCCACGACGAGTTCGTCGACGAGCTGGTCCGTCGAACAGGAAAGATCCGGCTCGGAGGTCCGTTCGACGAGGCCGCCCAGGCCGGGTCGCTGATCAGCGCCGAGCACCGCGAGAAGGTGGAGACCTACGTCGCCGCCGGGGTCGCCGAGGGAGCACAGTTGCGGGTCGGTGGCGCCAGGCCGGAAGGGGCGGAGTACGACGACGGCTTCTTCTACCTGCCGACGATCCTGGACCGCTGCAGGACCGAGATGTCGTGCGTGCAGGACGAGTCCTTCGGCCCGGTGATGACTGTCGAGACGTTCTCGGGCGAGACTCGTGACGAGGCGGAAGCGGCCGCAGTACGGCTGGCCAACGACACGATCTACGGCCTCGCCGGAGCAGTCTGGACGAAGGACGGCGGCCGTGCGGAGCGGGTCGCCGCCCGTCTGAGGCACGGCACGATCTGGATCAATGACTACCACCCCTACGTGCCCCAGGCGGAGTGGGGCGGCTACAAGCAGAGTGGCATCGGCCGGGAACTCGGACTCGCCGGACTGGAGGAATACCTCGAGACCAAACACATCTGGCACAACACGAGGCCCGCACCGCAGGAGTGGTTCGGCGCCGAGGAGGAGAAGGCGTGAACAACGAAAGGTACGACTACGTCATCGTCGGAGGGGGGTCCGCAGGCTCGGCACTGGCCAACCGGCTCAGCGCCGACCCGTCCACCACCGTCCTGGTCCTTGAGGCCGGACGCAGCGACTTCAAGGTCGACCCGTTCATCCACATGCCCGCTGCGTTGCCCTTCCCGATCGGCAACCGGCTCTATGACTGGAAGTACGAGTCCGAGCCGGAGCCCCACATGGGTGGGCGCAGGGTCTACCACGCCCGCGGCAAGGTGCTCGGTGGGTCCTCGAGCATCAACGGGATGATCTTCCAGCGCGGCAACCCGATGGACTTCGAGCGCTGGGCCGGGGACGCCGGCATGGAGTCGTGGGACTACGCCCACTGCCTGCCCTACTTCAAACGGATGGAGACCTGCATCGCCGGCGCTGACGCCTGGCGTGGTGGCTCCGGACCGCTGGTGCTGGAGCGCGGACCGGCGAGCTCGCCGTTGTTCGGGGCCTTCTTCGAGGCCGTCCAGCAGGCCGGGCATCCGCTGACCGACGACGTCAACGGATACCGCCAGGAGGGTTTCGCTGCCTTCGACCGCAACGTGCACCGCGGTCGTCGCCTGAGCGCGGCTCGCGCCTACCTGCATCCGGTGATGGGGCGCAAGAACCTCACCGTGCACACCCTGTCGATGGTCACCGGGCTGCGCACCGAGGGCCGTCGCGTCACCGGTGTCGACTACACCCGCGGCACCCGCCGCAACCACCTGAAGACGAGCGTCGACGCCGGTGAGGTGATCCTGTGCGGCGGCGCGATCAACTCGCCCCAGCTGCTGCAGCTCGCCGGAATCGGCAACTCGACGGAGCTGGAGAAGGTCGGCGTCAAGCCGCTGATCGACCTGCCTGGCGTCGGGGAGAACATGCAGGACCACCTCGAGGTCTACATCCAGCATGCCTCCAGCCAGCCGGTCTCGATCGCGCCGTGGCTCAAGCACCGGCACAAGCCTCGCATCGGTGCGGAGTGGATGTTCCTGCGGCGCGGCGTGGGGGCCTCCAACCACTTCGAGGCCGGCGGCTTCATCAGGTCCAACGACACGGTGAAATACCCCAACCAGATGTTCCACTTCCTGCCGATCGCGATCCGGTACGACGGGTCCCAGCCGGCCGCCGAGCACGGCTATCAGGTGCACATCGGCCCGATGTACTCCGACGTCCGGGGTTCGCTGAAGATCAAGTCGACCGACCCCTATGAGCACCCGACGCTCACGTTCAACTACCTCTCCACCGAGACCGACCGCCGGGAGTGGATCGAGATGATCCGGGCCGCCCGCGACATCCTGGAGCAGCCCGCCTTCTCGGCGTTCAGCGAGGGCGAGATCTCCCCGGGGCCGTCGGTCCAGACCGACCAAGAGATCCTCGACTGGGTCGCGAAGGACGCCGAGACCGCCCTGCACCCGTCCTGCACCGCCAAGATGGGCACCGGCGAGGACAGCGTCGTCGATCCGGAGACGCTGCGGGTGCACGGCATCGAGGGCCTCCGGGTCGTCGACGCGTCGGTGATGCCTTACATCACCAACGGCAACATCTACGCGCCGGTGATGATGCTGGCCGAGAAGGCCGCCGACCTGATCGCTGGGAACACCCCGCTGGCTGCGGAGGACGTGCCGTTCTACAAGCACGGCACCGGGATGCCGCTCTACCCCGAGGGTGACCCCCGAAACGACGCGGCGCCCGGCACCGTGGGCGGCCGCGGAAAGGGCGGTCAGTGATGAGCCGAACGATTGATCCTTCGCCGCCCGCGTTCGATCGGACGAACCGAAAGAACCCCCCGGTCAACATGGTCGTCCTCGTCGGTGCGGGCATCGGCACCCTCGCGATCACCACCTGGGCGTTGATCGCACCGGGGAACGCCGAGTCGGTGCTGGGGACGGTGGTCGGCTGGACCGCCAACTGGTTCGGCTGGTTCTACGTCCTGCTGACGGCTGTGATCCTGGTCTTCGTCATCTTCCTGGCCAGCTCGCGCTACGGGAAGATCAAGCTCGGACCCGAGCACTCGCAGCCCGAGTTCAGCACGCTGTCTTGGGCTTCGATGCTCTTCGCAGCAGGAATCGGCACCGACCTGATGTTCTTCGCGGTCGCCGAACCGGTGACGCAGTACATCGCGCCGCCCAGTGGCGAGGGCGAGACGGTGTCGGCCGCACGCGAGGCAACTGTCTGGACACTGTTCCACTACGGCATCAGCGGCTGGGGCATGTATGCCCTGATGGGGATGGCGCTGGCCTACTTCGCCTACCGGCTCAACCTCCCGCTGGCGATCCGCTCCGCGCTCCACCCGATCTTCGGCAAGCGGGTCAACGGCTCGCTGGGCGACGCGGTCGACCTGGCGGCGATCCTCGGCACCATCTTCGGGGTCGCCACGTCGCTCGGAATCGGCGTCGTGATGGTCAACGTCGGCCTGCACACCCTCTTCGGGGTGCCACAGGGGACCGGTGCGCAGATCGCGATCGTGGTCGTCGGGGTCGTGGTGGCCACCCTGTCCGCAGTCTCCGGCGTGGACAAGGGGATCAGACGGCTCTCGGAGCTCAACGTGCTGATGGCGATCCTGTTGACCCTGTGGGTCCTGATCGCGGGCAAGACCAGCTATCTCCTCGACGGGCTGGTGCTCAACATCGGGGACTTCATCCGGCTCTTCCCCGACATGACGCTGCAGACGTTCGCCTACGAGGACACCGGCACCTGGATGACTGACTGGACCCTGTTCTTCTGGGCCTGGTGGATCGCCTGGGCCTCGTTCGTGGGTCTGTTCCTGGCCCGAATCTCCCGGGGCCGCACGATCCGGCAGTTCGTCACGGGCACGTTGGTCATCCCGTTCACCTACATCTTGATGTGGGTCTCGATCTACGGAAACGCAGCGATCGACAGGGTGCGCTCCGGCGACGCCGAATTCGGGACGGAGACGATCAACTTCCCCGAGCAGGGCTTCTACACCCTGCTGGCCGACTACCCGGCGGCGAGCTTCGTGGCGGGCCTGGCGACGCTGACCGCGCTCCTGTTCTACGTGACCTCGGCCGACTCGGCCGCGCTGGTGATGGCGAACCTCACCTCCCGGTTGCCGTCCCCTCAGGATGACGGGGCGCCCAGTCTTCGTATCTTCTGGGCGGTCACCACCGGTGCGCTGACGATCGCCATGCTCACCGTCGGAGGTATCGGTGCGCTGCAGAATGCCACCGTGATCATGGGCCTGCCGTTCGCGTTCGTGATCATCCTCGTCATGGTGGGGCTCTACCGCGCGCTCCGTGTCGAGGCGTTCAGGGTGGACAGTGTCGAACACAGCCTGCCCGGGGTGCTCTCGGGACGGGCCGGCCCTGACGGTGGTGCACGGTCGTGGCGTCACCGTCTCGGCCGTGCTCTGAGCTTCCCGGATGCGGCGAAGGCGGACGAGTACGAGTCCGACGTACTCCTGCCGACCCTGATCGAGGTGGGCGAGGAACTCGCCGGACGCGGTGTGCAGTCCTCGG
Source organism: Nocardioides sp. (assembly GCA_030452025.1). Classification (GTDB taxonomy): domain Bacteria; phylum Actinomycetota; class Actinomycetes; order Propionibacteriales; family Nocardioidaceae; genus Nocardioides. The sequence goes on from JAKDNC010000180.1 coordinate 6,965, forward strand.
CTGGCCGGCGTGACGACGAGTTGGGCAACTCCTACATCGAGCTGGTCGCCGACGCCGACGGACCACACCCGTTCACCTACCAGGTGTGGCGCCACGAGGCCCCCGTCCCCGAGTACGGCGCGGGGCGGGCCGTCAAGGGTCACGACACCTACGTCCGGCTCGAGGTCTTCCTCGGCGCCGGGAAGGGGTATGACGTGATGGGCTTCTCGAAGAGTCAGTTGCTCGACGACGTCCTGGACCAGTACGAACAGCACCTGGAGTTCCTGCGCCTCAATCACCAGGCCGGCCTCTAGCCG
>JAKDNC010000181.1 GCA_030452025.1 Nocardioides sp.
GGAGCGATTTGGGCGGAGGGGGGCGCTGAGCGCTTCTCGAAGTCATTGGGCAGTGGGCGAGTCACCCGGGGGCGCGCCGACTGCACAATTTCGTGGCTCACGATTCGGGCAAGGTTAGGCATGCCTAAAAGATGGGAGTAGTGTTCAACTGTGCTCTCGAACTACCTGATCGGCCTGCGCGAAGGTCTCGAAGCTGCCCTTGTGATCAGCATCCTGGTGGCCTACCTGGTGAAGACCGGTCGGACCCATCTGCTGCCACGCATCTGGGTCGGGGTCGGCGTCGCGGTGGCGATCTCGCTCGCCTTCGGTGCCGCCCTCACCTTCGGGCCACGGGGCCTCACCTTCGAGGCTCAAGAGCTCATCGGCGGGGTGCTCTCGATCGTCGCGGTCTGTTTCGTCACCTGGATGGTGTTCTGGATGGCGGCCGCGGCCCGGGGCCTCAGTGGCGAGCTGCGCGGTCAGATCGACAAGGCGGCCGAGGGGAGCCCCTGGTCTCTGGTCATCGTCGCGATGCTGGCCGTCGGTCGTGAGGGACTCGAGACCGCATTGTTCCTCTGGGCAGCCACCAAGGCCGGGACTCGAGAGTCGGTCGGCGCGATCACCCCGACGTGGGAACCTCTGCTCGGTGCCGCGTTGGGACTGGCCACCGCGGTGGTGCTCGGCTACCTGATCTATCGCGGTGCGATCCAGATCAACCTGAGCAAGTTCTTCACCTGGACCGGGGCCTTCCTGATCATCGTCGCGGCCGGAGTGCTCGCCTACGGCGTGCACGACCTGCAGGAGGCCGGCTTCCTGCCCGGGCTGCACAACCTGCTCTTCGACGTCTCCGACGTCATCTCTCCGTCCTCCTGGTACGGCACCCTGCTCAAGGGCATCTTCAACTTCTCCCCGGCGACCACCAAGCTCGAAGGCCTTGCCTGGATCCTCTACGCCGTCCCCGTGATGTTCTTCTTCGTCCGTGGCGCCCGACACCGTTCCCGCCCCAAGGCGACCGCTTCCGCGGCGTCCTGACTCCTGAGAAAGACGACAACGCATGCGATCTCGACACCTCGCACTCTTCCTGCCGCTCGCCATGGCCGTGCCCGTGCTCGCCTCGTGCACGGAGAACACTGATACCGCCTCCGGCGACGAACGCTCGATCCGGGTCGTCTCGGACGCCGACTCCTGCGAAGTGTCCGCGACCGAGGCCCCGGCAGGCACTCTCACCTTCGACGTCAGCAACGAGGACTCCCAGGTCACCGAGTTCTACCTTCTCGCCGAGGATGGGCTGCGGATCGTGGGCGAGGTCGAGAACATCGGCCAGGGCATCAACGACCGCCTCACGCTCAACGTGCCGGCCGGGAAGTACATCACCGCCTGCAAACCGGGCATGAAGGGGGACGGGCTCCGTGCCGACTTCACCGTCACTGCATCAGACGAGGAGGTCGAGGTGGCGGCTGACGAGAAGCAGATGATCGACACCGCGAACACCAACTATCTCGCCTACGTGCAGGACCAGACCGACCAACTGCTGGCCAAGACCACCGAGTTCGTCAACCTGTTCAAGTCCGGGAAGGACGACGAGGCCCGCGCGCTCTACGCCGACGCCCGCGTGCACTGGGAGCGCATCGAGCCGGTCGCCGAGTCCTTCGGCAACCTCGACCCGCTGATGGACCTCCGCGAGGCCGATGTTGCCGAGGGCGATGAGTGGACAGGTTGGCACCGCATCGAGAAGGACCTGTGGCCCGCCGACGCGAAAGGCTACGAGCCGATGACCCAGAAGCAGCGGGTCCACTACGCCGACGACCTGCTGAAGAACACCAAGAAGCTGGACAAGCAGGTTGATGGCGATCTCAGCTTCACTGTCGACGGCATCGCGAACGGCGCCACCGGCCTCCTCGAGGAAGTCGCCAGCGGCAAGGTCACCGGCGAGGAAGAGGCCTGGTCTCACACCGATCTGTGGGACTTCCAGGCCAACGTCGACGGGGCGCGGGTGGCCTTCGAAGGCGTCAAGGGCCTCCTCGAGACCAAGGACCCGGAGCTCGCCGTCACGCTGACCAAGCGCTTCGATGAGCTGCAGAAGCTGCTCGACACCCACAAGTCGGGAGACGGTTTCGTGTACTACGAGGAGCTCACCGAGCCGCAGGTCCAGAAGTTGGCCGACGCGGTGAACGCCCTGTCCGAGCCGCTCTCGAAGCTCACTGGCGCGCTGCTGTCGCGCTCCTGAAGGAGGAGAACATGACCAAGCGCACCGTCTCTCGCCGCACCCTCTTCGCAGGGGGCGCGGCCACGGTCGGTGTGGTGGGTGGGTTCGCCGCTGCCCAAGCGTTCGAGGGTGACGACCAGACGACGAGTGGGACGGCGTCGTACGCGTTCCGGGGGGCTCACCAGTCCGGCATCGTCACCCCCGCCCAGGACCGGCTGCACTTCGCTGCCTTCGACGTCACCACTGACTCACGTGAGGAGCTGATTGCGCTCCTGCAGGAGTGGACAGAAGCGGCTGAACGGATGATGAAAGGCGGCTCCGCGGGTCCGATCGGGCCGACCGAGGGCGACAGCCGGCTGCCACCCGACGACACCGGTGAGGCGATCGGCCTGCCGCCCTCGCGGCTCACCATCACCTTCGGGTTCGGTCCTTCCCTCTTCCGGGACGGGAAGGGACGCGACCGGTTCGGTATCGCGGACCGGAAGCCGGACGTACTCGAGGACCTTCCGCACTTTCCGGCCGACGCGCTCGACCCGGCGAAGTCTCGCGGGGACCTTTGCATCCAGGCCTGCGCTGATGACCCCCAGGTCGCGGTGCACGCGATCCGCAACCTGGCCCGGATCGGATTCGGCACGGTCTCGGTGCGTTGGTCACAGCTGGGCTTCGGGCGGACGTCGAGCACCTCGACATCGCAGGAGACACCGCGCAACCTGTTCGGCTTCAAGGACGGCACGGCCAACGTGAAGGCGGAGGAGTCCTCGGCCGTCAAGGAACATGTCTGGGTGGGTCAGGACGACGACCCAAAGTCGGTTTGGCTTGCGGGGGGATCCTACCTGGCTGCACGACGGATCAACATGCGCATCGAGACCTGGGACCGGCAGTCCCTCAGCGACCAGGAAGACCTGATCGGCCGAACCAAGGACTCGGGGGCGCCGCTCTCGGGCGGTGACGAGTTCAGCGAGCCGGACCTCGACCTGCCCGGTCGCGATGGGCCGGTGATTCCGGTCGACTCCCACGTCGCGATGGTCCACCCTTCGGCCAACGGCGGCGCCCGGATGCTGCGGCGCGGCTACAACTTCGTCGACGGAAACGACCCGCTCGGCGGGCTCGACGCGGGGCTCTTCTTCATCGCCTTCGTGCGTGACCCGGCCGAGCAGTTCATCCCCTTGCAGACGCAGATGGCGAAGTCGGACGCGATGATGGAATACCTCAAGTTCACCGGATCAGCGCTCTTTGCCGTGCCGCCCGGCATCGGGAGGGGCGAGTACGTCGGCCAGGCACTCTTCACCTGACCGACGCACTCGCATGTCCGCGTGGCGTGGGTCTACTTGACCTCTGACCTGCGGACGAGAATGAGCCCGACGGTCAGCGGGATGACGAGCCAGATCGTCGACGCGACCCCGAGTTGGGTCCACTCCGTGCGGCTCAGGGTGCTGTCGAAGAGCTGGAACGTCGTCCAGTTGAGGTCGATCCAGCCGGCGTTGTCGGCGTACCACTGCTGGGTGCTGGCCAAGGCGCCGGAGATGGTCGGCAGCACCAGCGAGTAGACGAAGTAGCCGACGATCGCGCCGGCGGAGCTGCGCAAAAGCACACCGAGCATGAAGCCGATCAGCACGCCGATCTCGTTGGCCAATATGATTTGCGCGACTTCGCGGACGCTCACCTCCCAGGTCGGGTCGACCCCGGCGATGGCGGTGCCGATCAGGTTCCCGACCGCACCCACCGTGAGCGCGAGAACCATGGACGCGGCGCCGATCGCCACTGTGAGCAGCAGCTTCGCGCTGATCACCCGCTGCCGGTTCGGGACCAGTGTGAAGGTGGTCAGTGCGCTGCGCTGGCTCCACTCACTGGTCACCGAGAGGATCGCCACGATGGGGAGGATCACCGCCATCGGGGTGCCGATGGCGCCTGCGAAGTTGCCGTAGGTGAGCGTTTCGCTCGGGGAGAAGATGATCGTGGCCGCCGTTGCGATCACAGCGAGGATCGCGATGCTGGCCATCAGCCAGAATCCCGACCGCGTGTCGAACATCTTCCGCAGCTCGACGCCAAGGATTCGGGTGAACGGGATCGGGGCGTGCGTCGTGTGGGGCGACGTGTCCTGCGGTGCCGTCACGGGTACTTCCTGGGTGGTGCTCACGCTGCTGCTCCTTCTCGTTGCGTCTGTGCGGTCAGCTCGAGGAACATCTCCTCGAGGCCTGCGTTGTCGGCAGAGCGCAGCTCGGTGAGGGCGATCCGTGCGTTGAGCGCGACCTCGCCGACCTGGCTCGCCTCGGCATCGGTGCGCAGCGTGCCGTCGGTGGATGAGGTGACGATGATGCCCGCGTCACGCAGGGCCTGGGCGAGCGCAGCGGACGCACTGGCGCGGACGACGGTGCCGGCGCCGCTGAGCAGTTCGGCCTTGGTTCCCCCGGCCACGATCCGGCCGTTGCCGATCATCACCAGATCGTCGGCGATCACCTCGATCTCATGGAGCAGGTGGGAGGAGAGCAGCACGGTCCCGCCCCGGTTCGCATAGTCACGGAGCAGGTCGCGCATCCAACGGATGCCGGCCGGGTCGAGCCCGTTGGCGGGCTCGTCGAGGATCAGCACCTCCGGTTCGCCGATCAGCGCGGTGGCGATGCCGAGGCGCTGTCGCATCCCGAGGGAGTAGTTCTTCACCCGACGCGAGGACTCGCGCTCGGTGAGGCTGACCAGATTGAGCATCTCATCGACGCGGATGGAGGGGAGCCCCATCGTCCGCTGGGCGACGGTGAGGATCTCTCGACCGGTTCGACCGGCGTGCTGGGCGGAGGCGTCGAGGAGCACCCCGATTTCTCGTCCGGGGTTGGGGAGCGAGGAGAAGGGACGACCGAGGATGGTGGCGCTGCCGGCGGACGCGTCCGTGAGGCCGACCATGATCCGCAAGGTCGTGGACTTGCCGGCGCCGTTGGGTCCGAGAAACCCGGTGACGCGGCCTGGTTGGGCGACGAACGAGACGTCGTTGACGGCGGTGAAGCCGCGGTAGGTCTTTGTGAGGTTCTCGACAGTGATCATGGGTTGAAGCCTCGCGCCCGGACGCATCCAGGCACATCGGGGAACGAGCCCGGCTCGCCCCTGCCCCGACCCTGAGCGACCCCGGAGGCAACCCCGGAGGCGATCCCGCAGATGTGAGTCAGCGGCGAAGCGACGCAGAGGGCTTGTTAACGTGTCGGAATCCCTCGGGGACCCTCCCGGCGAGAAGAGTAGGTGGCGATGAACGAGTCGTTGCAGTCCGAGGAGGCACTGGACCGGGCTGTCGGTGAACGGGACCTGCGAGCAGCCTCGGAGCTTTTGGCCGGATTCAGTGTCCGTCAGGTCGTCGACGTCATGGAGCGGGCTCCGAGGCACAGGGTTGCGGTGATCTTCCGGCTGCTGCCCAAGGATTTCGCGCTCGAGGTCTTTGAGCGTCTCGACCCTTCGGTCCAGGGGGAGCTGTTCCTGGGACTGCAGGACAGCGACGTCGCCGACCTGTTCGGGGAACTCGACCCGGACGACCGGGTGAGCCTGATGGATGAACTCCCCGCGCTGGTGGCCCGACGACTGATGCAGCGGCTCACCCCGCACGAGCGCAACCTGACTGCCGTCATCCTCGGCCACCGCCTCGGGTCGGTCGGCCGCCGGATGAGCCCCGAGTACGTCAGCACGCACCCACACCTGAGCGTCGCGGACACCATCGACGTCGTACGCCGTCATGTGCGCACCGCGGAGACGATCTACACCCTGCCGGTGACCGACACCGGCAAACGCCTGGTGGGTGTGGTCAGCCTCCGAGAGCTCATGGAGGCGGCGCCCGAGGCCAGGATCAGCGACGTCATGCAACGCGTGGACTTCGCCCGGGCGGACGACGATGCGGAGGATGTCTCCCGCCTCTGCGTCGACCTGGGCCTGCTTGCCCTGCCCATCGTCGACAGGGAGACCCGGCTTCTGGGCATCCTGACGATCGACGACGCCCACCGGATCCTGCTGGAGGCCGAGGACGAGGACACAGCGCGAGCCGGCGGGACCGAGCCGCTTCGGCGGCCCTACCTGACCACGTCGGTGGTCCGGATTGCCCGGTCCCGGGTGGTCTGGCTGCTGGTGCTGGCGATGTCGGCGATCCTGACGGTCCAGGTCCTGGAGATCTTCGAGGCGACCCTCGAGCAGAAGGTCGTCCTTGCCCTGTTCATCCCGCTGCTGACCGGCACAGGTGGCAACACTGGCGCCCAGGCTGCGACCACGATCACCAGGGCCTTGGCCATGGGGGACGTGCGGACCGGCGACGTCGGCAAGGTGATGCTGCGCGAGGTACGGGTCGGGGTGATGTTGGGGTTGTTGCTGGGCTCGCTGGGCTTCGTGCTGACCTCTCTGGTCTACGACACCCCGACCGGTGTGGTGATCGGCACCACCCTGCTGTGTGTGTGCACGATGGCCGCCACCGTGGGCGGCGCGATGCCGATGGTCGCCAAGAAGTTGGGCGTCGACCCGGCCGTGTTCTCGACGCCGTTCATCACCACGTTCTGCGACGCCACCGGACTGTTGGTCTACTTCACCATCGCCAAGGTCGTCCTCGGCATCTGAGCCCGGGCGTGTGGTGGGGGAATCAGTGCCCTGTCCCCGGCGTTGTGTCGGTATGCGTATTGATGTGTGGTCCGATGTCGTGTGCCCTTGGTGCTACATCGGGAAGCGTCGTCTTGAGAAGGCCCTCGACGGGTTCGCCCACGCCGACGAGGTCGAGGTGGTCTGGCGCTCCTACCAGCTGGACCCCGGCGCCCCGCAGGTGCCGACCGAGAACGCGGTCGAGTCCCTGGCGAAGAAGTACGGCGGCGGCATGGACGGTGCCCGACAGATGATGGACCAGGTCGAGGCCGTCGCCGCGGAGGAAGGACTGCTCTACCGACTCTCCCAGACCCTGAGGGTCAACACCGTGGATGCCCACCGCCTCCTCCACCTGGCGCTCCACGCCCACGGACCCGTCGTCCAGGGACAGCTCAAGGAAGCCCTGCTGGCGGCGTACTTCGTCGAGGTCCGCAACGTGGCCGACCACGACACGCTCACCCGGATCGC
>JAKDNC010000182.1 GCA_030452025.1 Nocardioides sp.
CGGCGATTGTCCGGCTCGACGGCGAAGGCGTGCACCCCGAGCCAGTCACCGGAAGCTCCCGCGCGGCCACGAGCCACCACCCGGTCGCCGTGGCGCACCTCGAGGTTCACGCGCGGGCCGTCGGTGGCCAGGCCGACTGACACCGGCAGCTCCCCCACCTCGCCGGCCAGGAGATCCGCGAAGTCGCGGCGAGAGACAGGCCGCAAGGACCGGGACAGCTGGGCCAGCGAGGCCAGCTGGAAGTGCGAGTCGCCGCCGGGGATGACCTCCCAACCGTGCCCCTCGAACCAGTCGCCGGCCCCGGAGCCGGTCTCCACCTGCACGATCGGCTGACGCGACCGCTCGGCGTAGAAGGCGCGCACTGCAGCCTCCGCTTCGTCGTACGACGTCCCGGGGTCACCGATGGCCAGGCAGGAGTTGGCGCGCTTGAGCAGGCGGCCCACCGGAGCGGGATCGGTGCGCAGCTCCCAATCGCCGAGGGAGCGGCGCTCGACGTCGGGCCACAGGACCAGCGCATGTCCTTCCGCGTCTCTGGCGCAGACCCGATGACGGACCGAAGGGCGGGGTGGCACGGGCTTGCCGGACACGATGTCCGCGATCGTGATCGTCACCGCGGGCCCGGACTCCGGCGCCACGACACACTCGCCCTCACCCCACGACGTACACACCCCGAGCACGTCGGTCATCGCCGGTCCTCCGGTCGGCCCGACCTCGCCGCGCAGGACACGGCGGACCACCACGCGCTTGCCGACGACATGTGGTCCGAGAAGGTGTTTGCCCACTTCCCGGGCGTCCTGACCCAAATCCATGCAGGGGATACTAGGCTGTAGTCAGCAAACCGAGTTTCAGTAGTCCTCAGGAGGATCTGGTGACCTACGTCATCGCCCAGCCGTGTGTCGACCTCAAGGATCGTGCATGTGTCGACGAGTGCCCTGTCGACTGCATCTACGAAGGCAAGCGGATGCTCTACATCCACCCGGACGAATGCGTCGACTGCGGTGCCTGTGAGCCGGTCTGCCCGGTCGAGGCGATCTTCTACGAAGACGACACTCCGGAGGAGTGGAAGGACTACTACGAGGCCAACGTCAAGTTCTTCGACGATCTCGGCTCGCCCGGTGGTGCCGCCAAGATGGGTGAGATCGACAAGGACTACCCGTTCATCGCGGCTCTCCCTCCCCAGAACCAGGAGTGACTCCCGGGCAGGCGTCGGGCCCCGTCTCCGGACGGCTGCCCGACTTCCCCTGGGACCACCTCGTCCGGTATGCCGACCGGGCGCGTTCGCACGCCGACGGCATCGCTGACCTCTCGGTCGGCACCCCTGTCGATCCGACACCGGAGATCGTGCGGCAGGCGCTGAAGGCGGCCAGTGACAGCCCCGGCTACCCGGCCACCATCGGCAGGCCGGAGACTCGGCAAGCAGCCATCGACTGGTTGGCGCGCACCTGCGGCGTCACCGGACTGGGCCTCGACGGCGTCCTTCCGGTGATCGGCTCCAAGGAGTTGATCGCCAGTCTCCCGGGGCATCTCGGTATCGGTGCGGGAGACCTGGTCGTGCATCCACGACTGGCCTACCCGACCTACGAGGTCGGCACAGTCCTGGCAGGCGCCCGGTCCCTGGCCGCCGACTCGCTCACGGCGATCGGACCCGAGAGGCCGAAGCTGGTCTGGATCAACTCACCGGCGAACCCGACCGGCAAGGTCCTTCCGGTCGAGCATCTCAAGAAGATGGTCGAGTGGTGCCGCGAGCGCGGCACCCTGCTGGTCTCCGACGAGTGCTACACCGAGATGTCGTGGGACCCGGAGCATGCCCCCGTCTCGATCCTGCACCCCGACGTCTGCGGCGACAGCCACGAAGGTGTGCTCGCGGTGCATTCGCTGTCCAAGCGGTCCAACCTGGCTGGCTACCGGTGTGGGTTCGTGGCCGGCGACCGGAAGGTCGTGTCGGAGTTGCTGGCGGTCCGGAAGAACCTCGGACTGCAGATGCCCGGGCCCCAGCAGCAGGCGATGGTCGCAGCGCTCGAGGACGACGCTCACGTCGCGGAGCAGCACGCGCGATATGCCGCTCGCCGGGCCAAGCTCAAGGAAGCCTTCGAGGCCGCCGGCTTCAGGATCGACAACTCCGAGGCATCGCTCTACCTCTGGGCGACCCGCCGCGAGGACTGCTGGCAGACCGTGTCCGACCTAGCCGACCTGGGCATCTTGGTCGCTCCCGGGACGTTCTACGGGACGGCCGGGCACCAGCACGTGCGCGTCGCGTTCACCGCGACTGACGAGCGGATCGACTCAGCGGTGGCCCGGTTGAGTGCCCTGCGCTGAGCGGGATCGGCGACCTCAGCGGAACGTGTCGACGTGGACGTGGTCGCGGTGCTCGAGGATCGCGACCGTGTCCGCGGACTTTCCTGACACGCTGCCGGGGTCGTAGTCACGCCAGCCACCATTCGACTTCCGGCCGGAGGTCCAGATCTTGTCGTCGAAGATGAGATGCTCGATCTCGAGGCGGTCGGCCTGGGCGACCAGATAGTAGGCGATCGCCCAGCCCTGCTTGCGGTTCTCGGCGTTGACCGGACGGACGAACACATCGATGGCGCGCCCCTCGTAGTGGGCGGAGCCTTCCATGTGGCCGCTGGAGACGCCGGCGGGGGAGAAGCCGCCGAGCGGGAGGTCGCCGAAGGCGGCGTCGAGGTTGTCGCGCACCGTTGCCGCCCGGGGGGCCAGGCCCGAGTTGTTGAGGTCCGCGTCAGAGGGGTCGGCCATCTGCTCCGGCGGTGTGCCCGAGACGGTGCAGTGGAACTGCCCGTCGGGGGAGTTGCCGGTCAGTGCCGAGGCGAGGGCCCGGGCGTCCTCGGCATGGGGTTCGTAGGCCTCGGGGAACCCGGACCGCTGGACGCGCTGCGCTGCTTCAGTGATCCGCATGTCCTCGTAGCCGTCGACCTCCTGCAAGGCGTCGTAGAACGCATTCGTCGCGAAGTAGGGGTCGAGGACCTCGTCGGAGGTTCCCCAACCCTGCGACGGACGCTGCTGGAAGAGGCCGAGCGAGTCACGGTCGCCGTACTCGACGTTCTCGATCTTCGACTCCTGGTAGGCCGTGGCCAGTGCGATGCTGACCGCGCGCGCCGGCAGCCCCCGCCGTACGCCGATGGCAGCGATCAGCGCGGCGTTCTCGGCTTGCTCGAGGCTCAGGTCCACCTTGTGTCCACCGACCGCCGCCGTGCAGCCCTCGGGTCCGGTCAAGGGTCCCACGCCGCGGTCGACGGCCACCGCGATTGCGGCGACCAGACCGACGGCGACGACGCCACCGATGGCCCGGCCCTTCCAGGTCATGAAGGGATCCAGCTCATGGCGTCAGTTGGCGTGCAGGGCAGCGTTGAGCTCGAAGCCCTCGCCCTTCCACGGCAGCGCCTCGATCGTGCCGCTCACGGAGTTGCGGCGAAAGAGGACGTTGCTCGCGCCGGAGAGCTTGGCGGCCTTGATCACCTTGGGCTTGCTGTCGATGTCCTGGACAGTGACGCGGGTGCCGGCGGTGACGTAGCAGCCCGCCTCGACGACGCAGTCGTCACCAAGTGAGATGCCGATGCCGGCGTTCGCGCCGAGCAGGCAGCGCTGACCGATGGAGATGACCTGCTTGCCGCCGCCCGACAGCGTGCCCATGATCGAAGCGCCACCGCCGATGTCGGACCCGTCACCGACCACGACACCCGCAGAGATCCTGCCCTCGACCATCGAGGAGCCGAGGGTGCCGGCGTTGAAGTTCACGAACCCTTCGTGCATGACAGTGGTGCCGGGCGCGAGGTGGGCGCCGAGCCGGACCCGGTCGGCGTCCGCGATGCGGACGCCAGCCGGCACCACGTAGTCGACCAGTCGGGGGAACTTGTCGATCCCGAAGACAGTGACATGCTGGCCGGTGGCCCTCAGGCGGGCGCGGGTCATCTCGAACCCCTCCACCGCGCAGGGGCCCGCGCTGGTCCAGACAACGTTGGTGAGCAGGCCGAAGACGCCCTCCATCGAGATGGTCTGCGGGGCCACCAAGCAGGCGGAGAGCAGGTGAAGGCGCAGCCAGGCGTCCTGGGTGGAGACCGGCGCGGACTCAAGGTCGTCGATGGTCACGCGGCAGACCTCACGGCGTACGCCGCGGGCTTCGTCGGTGCCCTCCAGAGCGATGAGCTCGGCGGGAGCGGTCGTGTCGGACGGAGCGGTGCCGAGCGCCGGGGTGGGGAACCAGACGTCTAGGACGGTGTCGTCGGAGGTCAGCGTGGCGAGGCCGTGCGCCCAGGCGTCGCGGAATGTCGAGGAAGTCACGGCTCAACTCTACGGAACAGCACGATGCGGTGGCGGCGCGGCCCGGCTCTCGGTCCGCGCCACCACCGACCGTGGCGGATCAGTTGCTGTAGTCCGGCGAGGGGATGTCGGACAGGTCGAGCGAGGGGATGTCGGACGGGTCGAAGGACGGGATGTCCGACGGGTCGAGGCTGAAGTCGGAGGGCATGTCCGACGGGAGGCTGGACGCATCGGGCTGGATAGTGCTCTCCGAGGGGTCCTCGATCTTCCACTTGCCGTCGATCCTGGTCAGCTCCAGCGGGAGCGTCACCGAGCTGGACGGTGCGCCCTCCCCACCGAACTCGGCGCCGTCGAAGGTCATGTCCATGTTGACCACGGCCTTGTCTCCGTCGACGGATTCCTCCTCGACGTTCCCGAACGAGACACCGGCGTTGTCGGAGCCGGGAGCGAACTCTTCACAGTCTGCGTCCTCGGGGTCGACCATGAGTTCCTCGGCCTTGTCGCAGTCTTGGTCCTCGAGGGCCTTGATGAAGGCCTCGACTGTCTCCACGGGGTCGTCACCGGAGGCGCCTGTGCTGTCGTCGCCACCAAGCAGCAGCACGGCTGCCACGACACCTCCGGCAATGATCACGATGGCGGCGATGATGCCGATGATCAGGCCCTTCTTCGGCCCCCCACCGGGTCCGCCGGGTCCGCCGGGTCCGCCTGGTCCGCCGCCCCATTGATTCGGGGGCTGCTGAGCGCCCCACTGTTGCGGCTGGCCGTACTGGGGTTGGCCGGGTTGTCCCTGCGGTGGCTGGCCGTACTGGGGTTGGCCGGGTTGTCCCTGCGGTGGCTGGCCGTACTGCGGCTGCTGGGGCTGGTGCTGTCCCTCCCAGTCGGGCGGAGGCTGCTGGCCGTACTGATCGCTCATGGGCTCCCCATAGAAGTGAAGTCCACCGCGTGGTGCGACAAGGCTGCGACAAGCACGCCCGCCCGCGGTGATGACGGGAGCACGATATCTGCTCGGAGCCGACGGGTGTCCATCGCGAGCAATCCCGCTGAGCGGACGGGCCGGGCTCGGCGATCGGACCCGCTGTCTAGCCTGCGCGTGTGGCCACGAAGAAGAAGCACTCGCACCTGCTCGCCGGTGGCGCCATCGGCCCGATGACGCTGTCCAACCGGTTGATCCTCCCGGCGATGGACATGAACCTCTGTGTCGACGGCGAGATCCACGAGGAGGAGATCGCCCACTACGTGGCCCGTGCAGCAGGAGGAACTGGTCTGATCATGACCGGCGCCTCCGCCGTCGCCTTTCCGGTCGGCGCCACCAGCACCAAGGAGCCCGGTCTCTCCGACGACCGCTTCCTGCCGGGACTGACGGCGCTGGCCGATGCGGTGCACGCGGCGGGCAGCAAGCTCTGCGTCCAGAGCACCCATCACGGGAAGGTCGCCCGGATCGACACCCTGCAGGACCGGGAGTTGCTGGTGCCGTCCATGCCGGACTTCACCCCGGACATGAGCGCGCTGGCCGACAACACCAGCGAAGAGCTCGCAAAGATGGGCGCAGTCACCGCCGGCAAGACCGCCAGCTACCACGAGGCCACGGCTGAGGACATCGCGTGGCTCGTCGAAACCTGGACCGACGCGGCGGACCGGGTGATGCGGGCGGGAGCCGACGCCATCGAAGTCCACTGTGCCCACGGCTACGTGCTCGGTGCGTTCCTCACCCGAGCAGACAATCGTCGTACCGACGAATACGGCGGCTCACTGGAGAACCGGGCCCGGCTGGCCCGCGAGGTGGTCAGCTCGGTCAAGGCCAGGGTGGGTCACAAGATGGCCGTGATCGTCCGCATCGCCGGCGCCGAGTTCGGCCAGGAGGGCGGCCTCACCAACGAGGAGGCCTGCAAGATCGCGGTCCTGCTCGAGGAGGCCGGCGCCGACGCCATCCACATCACCGGGTGGGGCCGCAACCCGTTCGCCAACTTCACCGACGGGCCGCTCCCGAACAAGGTCGGTGCCTACCTGGACCTCGCCGCCGAGGTCAAGAAGCACGTCGGGATCCCGATCATCGCAGTCGGGCGACTGTTGCCCGATCTGGCCGAGAAGACCATCGCCGACGGGCGTGCCGACTTCGCGGCCATGGGACGCCCGCTGCTGGCTGACCCCGACATCGGCAAAAAGCTCGCCGAGGGACGACCGCAGGACGTGCGACCCTGCATCAACTGCTACGTCTGCGTGCAGGAGAACTTCTGGGACGACACCCCCGTGTGCGCCGTGAATCCGGCGCTCAGCAACGAGACGCTGCTCCCGTTCGTGAGGACCGCGTCCCCGAAGCACTTGGTGGTCGTCGGTGCCGGTCCCGCCGGGCTGGAGAGCGCCCGCGTGCTCACCGAGCGGGGACACCGGGTGACCGTGTTGGACCGGTCTGACCGGCTCGGCGGAACCCTCTGGTTCTCCACCCTCACCACACCCGACAACGAGCGACTGCTCGACTGGTTCGCCGCCCAGGTGAAGAAGCTGGGCATCGAGGTTCGTCTCGGCACCCAGGTCGACGTGGACACCCTGCGCCAGCTCCGGCCCGACCACGTGGTGGTGGCGACCGGCGCCAAGCGGCCACGCCCCAACCTGCCCGGCGGCGACCTGCCACACGTGCACACCGGCGACAGCCTCCGCAACGTCCTGCTCGGCGCGGCGGAGTCCTCGGAGGGCTCGGCGGTGCAGCGCACCCTGGGCCGCTTGGGCAAGCTCTCCGGGGTCACCAAGAGCCCGGAGGCGATCCGTCAGGTCACCAAGCGGTTCCTCCCGATGGGCAAGGACGTCGTCGTGATCGGCGGCTCCCTGGTCGGGCTCGAGCTCGCCGAGTGGTTGGCTGTCCGGGGTCGGAGCGTCACGCTGATCGAGGAGGGCCAGCAACTCGGCCTGCCGATGGCTATGCCGCGCCGCTGGACTGCGGTGCGTGCCGCCGGTGCGCTCGGGGGGCCCG
>JAKDNC010000183.1 GCA_030452025.1 Nocardioides sp.
CGGGCGAACATCGCCTCCACGGCTCGACTCGTCGAGGAGCTCTGGCCACGCGAGGACAACTCACGGTGAGGGCACCCCCGGCGGGCCCCCTCGCTGACCGCACCGTGCTGGTGGCGAATCCTGCCGCCGATCTGTACGGGTCCGACCGGATGATGCTCGAGGCGATCAAGGGTCTGCTCGCGCAGGGCGCCCGCGTCGTCGCCACCTGCTCTCAGACCGGCCCGCTCGTGGATCGGCTCGAGGAGCTCGGCGTCGACGTGCGCATCACCGAGGTCCCCATCATCCGCAAGAGCGTGCTCTCGCCACGGGGGATGCTGCGCCTGGCCGGGACCGTCGCATCAGCGCTCCCCCGCATGCGGCGGCTGATCGGAGATGTCGGTGCGGACATCGTCATCGCGAACACGCTGACCCTGCCGTTCTGGTCTCTCGCCGCACGGAGCTGCCGCCGCCCGGTCATCGTCTATGTCCACGAGGCGGAGTCCTCCCTCTCCCGGGCGGCGCGCACACTGCTGACCGCACCCCTGGCGCTGGCGCACGGGGTCGTCTTCAACTCCGAGACGAGCCGCGCCGTGTGCACGTCACGAACGCTGGAACGACGCGGGAGGGTCCGCGTGGTTCTCAACGGGGTGGCGGGGCCGCCTGCCATGCGTCCCCCGCGGGACCGCATCGAAGGGCCCGCCCGGCTGCTCTTCATCGGGAGGCTGTCCCCGCGGAAGGGTCCCGACCTCCTCATCGACGCAGCCTCCCTGCTGCGCAGCATGGGTGTCGAGGCCACAGCGGACCTGGTCGGGGATGTCTTCCCCGGATACGAGTGGTACGAGGATCAGCTCCGGGCACGCGTCCGCGAGCTCGGTCTCGAGGAGAAGGTCCGTTTCCGCGGCTTCCGGTCTCCGGTCTGGGACGAAATCGGCGATGCGGACCTGATGATCGTCCCTTCCCGTGGTGACGAGTCCTTCGGCAATGTGGTGATCGAGTCCCTGCTCAGCGCACGCCCGGTGATCGTCGCTGATCACACCGGTCTGCGGGAAGCCGCCTCGGGGTTCGCGGGCGCTGTGCGAGTCGTCCCGGGCGATGCCGAGGCGATCGCGGAAGCGGCCCGGGACATGCTGCGGGACTGGGACGGCTCGCGCGAGGCCGCCGTCGCCGACGCGGTGACCGCCCGGACCAGGCTCGGCACGGAACGATTCCATGGGGAGTTCGTCCGAGCCGTCGTCGAGCTCGACCGATGAGTGCACTACGCGCTGTCGAGCGCCTTCATCTTGCGGAACCAGATGATGAGCGCGGCCGCCAGATACAGGACTGCCGCGAGGGCGAGCAGCGAGTAGACGACCATGAATCCGGTTGCCCATCCCCACAGGACGAACATGAAGCACCAGGTGCCGTAGTCGGTCGGGATGCCAAGGAGCGCTCGAAGGGGGGACGATCCCCCGGCCTGGGCCGCCTGGGGTGCACCGATCCGGGCTCTGAGCAGGTCGTTCAGGATCATCCCGAAGAACGTCACCGTGGCGACGACGGTGAAGACGAGGGGCACCAGCAGCCACGTGATCTCGAGCGGATCGAAGAAGCGGAAGGCGCCGATCGCGACGGCGATGTGCAGGCTCACGAGCTTCGCCGAATCGACGATGTGGTCGAGCCATTCCCCCACCAGGGAGCCGCCGCCGCGCAGCCTTGCGACCTGACCGTCAGCACTGTCCCACGCATAGCCGACGGCCAGCAGGAGCCAGACGGCGATCCCCAACGGCAGCGACGGCGGCACCGCCATCACCAGCGCGATGCCCGTGAATGTGAAGACCGCACTGACCAGGGTGACCTGGTTCGGCGTCAGCCCGGCGGCATGCGCCACCGACGCCAGGATCCGACCCAGCGGACGGTTCACGTACAGCGAATAGGCCGGCGCCCCACGGGCGCGGCCCTTCTGCGCCTGAGCGAGACTGCGGTACGACTCGAGGACGGTCATGGGTCGATCTCCAGATTTCGGGGGGTCTCGGCGACGTCGACAGTGACCCCGCTGCCCACGGCAGCGCGAACGATCACAGCGGTTCGGACGTGCACGCGAACCGTTCTGCGTCCGATCCTCAATAATACTCGAGGATCTCCGGGTAGCAACATTTCCGAGCGCACATATCAAAAACGTCAGGCATTCATTCCCGGTGCTTGTCGTGCATTCAAGGCGCCGTCCTTCATGCCGGCCGATGATGAGCACGAGGGCTCCTGGAGTCCACCGACCCTCGGATTCCGACTCCGCCTGCTCACGCTCTGATCCTCGTCCTATATCTTTCCTATATCCGCTCTGAAAGGTGAGTCGTGACCGCCAATTCATCCGACCCGTCGAAGATTCTCATCCTCTGGGCGGAGGAATCTTCCCCGAACCTCGGCGTCGCAGCCCTTGCGAGGGGCTCCAGGGATCTCCTCCGCCGCGCATTTCCCCACGCAGAGCTCACATTCACGAACTACGGCGCGCGACCGCCCGAGGTGCCGTGGGGACGCCCGCGCTCGCTCCTGCGCGAGCGCGTCCTGCCCCGCTACGGGATGCAGAAATATCTCGGCGGCTTCGACCTCGTCTGGGATACGCGTTCGGGTGACAGCTTCTCGGACATCTACGGCCTGGGCCGGCACATGACCATGTCCATGGTGCACGAGATGGCGTGCCAGGCCGGCGCGACGGCGGTGATGGCGCCGCAGACGATCGGCCCCTTCACGACCCGGCGCGGCCGTCTGCTGGCACGGCGCACCCTCAGGCGCTCGGCGCTGGTCATCGCCCGGGATCCACACAGTGCGCAGGCCGCTGCGCAGCTGGGCAGGAGGTCGGATCTGACCACCACGGACCTGGTGTTCGCCATCGACCGGCCAGCACCCGGCAGGCGTCGGGACGTGCTGCTCAACGTGAGCGGGCTGCTGTGGCACGAGAACCCCCACGTCTCGGCGCCCGGGTACCGGCGCATGATCCGTGAGACGTTCGAGGTGCTCCGCGCCGAGGGGCGTGAGGTCGCTCTGCTCGCCCATGTCCTGGATACCCCCAGTCCGGACAACGACGTACCGGCCGTGCGCGCTCTGGCTGACGAGGTCGGCGGTGACCCGGAGATCATCGTGCCCACCGATCTCGACGAGGCCCGTTCGGTGATCGCGGGCGCCGAGGTGCTGATCGGCTCGCGGATGCACGCTTGCCTGAACGCGCTCTCCGTCGGCGTGCCCTCCGTCCCGCTGGCGTACTCCCGCAAGTTCGCCCCGCTCCTGGAATCGGTCGGCTGGACGGCAGGATTCGACCTGCGCACCGATGACCTGGAGACCCTGCCCACGAAGATCGTCAGCCAGGCGGCGGGGATCGCCACCGCCGAGGCGGGCACCGCCGCGGCCCGGGGACGCGCGAGCCTGGACTCTCTGGTCGATCTGCTGCGGCAGCCGCGGTGAGCGGGAGCGCCGGCTCCCATCTCTCTGCACCACGGCATCGGAGAGCATCTCGCGGCGCGTGACCGCCGATCAGCGGCGCTCCGGCGGCGCCGGAGCGCGGTGCGCAGGGATGTCGTCGAAGACGTCCCGGACTTCTTCCCATCGCCTGAGCAGGGATGCGGAGAAGATCGTTCGGTCGACGACCCCCTCGACGAGGGAGTCCTTATGCCCCGCGTAGGCGATCCGTGCCAGAAGCAGGCCCCGGCGTTCCTGTGGTGTGCCGCCCCAGCTGTGGCCGGCGGCCGCGAGCAGCAGTGCGAAGGAACGGTCCAGATCTCCTGAGAGGAAGCGGCGCATGACTGTGCTCCCCGCTGCGATGAGGATGCCCACGGGGTAGATGAAGTACGGATCCACCTGGAGATCACCGAGGTCTATGGGTGCAGGTCGCCCGTCCGGGCGCACGACGATGTTCTTCGCATTGGCCTCCCGCGGTGTGGGGATCCACGGCGTCCGGGGGGAGAACCATTGCGTTGACGATCTCCCCCAGGCCCGGGCAAACCCCGGCGGGACGTCGACCTCATGGAGCAGGGCCTCGAGATCCCGGTCCGTGACGGACGGGGCATCGCTGCTGTACGCCGCCGTCAGCGTCGCGCACTGCTCGACGAGCGTCGTGATGAGCCCCACCCGTTCCTCGTGTGCCAGGTCCCCGAGGTAGTCGCCCTCGACCAGCTCCTCCTCGATCACCGCGCCGTCGCTGTGGAAACGGAACTGCGGCGCAGAGACGTGTTCGATGAACTGTCTCCGCCGGTCCTCGTCCGCTGGGGTCAACGGGCCGGTCCCGTAGGTCCGATGGACCTTTCCGCCCGCTTGATCGAGGACGACGATCCCCCCGTCGAACGAGACGACCACGAGTTCGGCCGTCCTGCCGCGTCGTGCGCCGAGCACCGGGAAGGTGCCCGCCACCAGCCGGAGCAGCCGGTACGGCATCGATACCTCCGCGGATCCCGACGGGCTACCGCCCTTGGTCCGCAGGAGATGCACCGGGATGCGGGCGCCCCTTCGGGCCCAGAGCGTCTCCGAGAGCGGACGATAGATGCCCGGGCGGAGGAGTCCCGTCGCCGTGGTCGCGGTGCGACGCCTGCCCTGCAGGTCCCTCCACAGCGAGCCGGCCCTGCGCCACGAGCTGCGGAGGCTCCTCGCAGGTCTCACCCCTGCTCCTCGGGACCTGGACCGTCGCCGGGAGCTTCACCGTTCCCGGATCGGGTGATGGTCGTGACCTCATGGAAGAAGTCGTTGGATCTGAAGAGTTCCTCGGTCGTCTCGAACCCTTCGAGACGACCGTCCTTGATGACCATGACACGATCGCAGACGGTGAGTGTCGTCAGTCGGTGCGCGACGAGGAAGACGATCGTCTCGCCTCCGAGCGCTTCGAGGGACTTCTGCACCAGTCCCTCGGACTTCACGTCCAGCGCGCTCGTCGGCTCATCCAGGATGACGACCTTGGGGTTCGCCGCGAAGGCGCGGGCGAGGCAGATTCGCTGCGCCTGTCCGCCGGAGATGCTGGCCGATCGCAGGCCGACGACCGTGTCGTAGCCGTCGGCCAGACGCAGGATGTCCTCATGGACGTGGGCGCGCTGGGCAGCCAAAACGATGTCGTCGTCCGTGAGCTCTTCGCGGTAGAAGCGGATGTTCTCCCGCACGGTCCCGAAGACGAGCTGCGGCATCTGCGGCACATACGCCACCAGCTTCCGCCAGTCGGATCGGCGCAGTTCCTGCGCCGCCAGCCCGTTGACGAGGTACGTGCCGTCGGCGGGCTCCCGCAGCCGGAGCAGGAGCTGGACCAGGGTGGATTTACCGGACCCCGAGGGGCCGACGATGCCGACCACCTCTCCCATCTTCACCGAGAAGGAGACCTCTTCGAGTGCTCTCTTCCCGGGCGTGTATTCATAGGAGACGTCGCGGAACTCGAGATGTTCGATGGACTCCAGCGAGGTCTCTCCCGGGATCTCGGCATTGTTCTCGTACTGCTCGATCGCATCGGCGAGGTGGAGCATGAACGGGACCTTCTCGTCGATCGTGGTCAGGGAGGTCTGGACGCGCTGCCCGTAGGTGACGGCGCGCACCAGCATCAGCACGACGGCCCCCAGCGTCGTGACCGACTCCGCACCGGCGAGGGAGACGACCAGCAGTGCGATGACCAGGATCAGGAGCGCAGTGCTCTGGTAGAGCGCCGGCACAGCCTGGCTCATGAAGCGGGTGTGCTGGAACGGTTTCTGGACGGCGCGGAGTTGATCGTAGAAGACGCCGCGGTACGTGGGGCTCGCTCCGAACACCTGGATCTCCTCGGCGATCGAGGCGACGTCCTGCGTGGTCTTGGCGTACTCGATGCCCTCCGAGCTGAGGTTCGTCGAACTCTTCCGAAGATTCTTCGCCATCGGCCGCAGCGCGACGAACAGGGCGAGGGACGCCACAGTGATGACGGCCGCCGCAGCGGGGCTCAGCGCCACGGCGGAGACCAGCAGCGTCAGGAACATCAGCATCGACGAGATCGCAACGCTCATCACGATGATCGTCTGCGCCGTCGCATTGACCTGGTTGATCATGAGGGACTGGAATCCGCCCTCGCGCTCACTGCCCTTCACGCTCCATGTGGAGCCGACGAACCCGTCGAACAGACGTTGGCGCAGACGTGCCATCGCCTGCGCACTCATCCGCGCGGGCAGGTAGGCGACGAGGAGCTGGAGAGCCCCTCGAACGATCGCGACGATCAGGCTCACGACGATCATCTCCATGCGGCTCCCCGTGACGCTCGCACCGAAGAGAGCCACCTGGACGTCACCGGCGCCGTCCGCGATCGCCATCGCGATGGAGGCGATGAGGGTGAGCAGGAGCGCCTCTGCGAGGCCGGTCGCCACGGAGACCACCGCGATGAGGCCCATCTGCCGCGTGGAGCCGGTGAAGAACGTACCGATCCTTCGCCACGCGGTGAGCGATTCTCGAACCCGCGCTATCGGGGAGGTCGTTCGTCTTCTTCGTCGTGTCATCCCGTGTCTCCGCTCGACGCTCCATCGCACTGGCTGCCGACGCCGCATTCGCGCACCGGCTCTCGTCGATCGCTGCGGTGCTTCGGGCAGCCTCTCGGTAGGACTGTCGGCACCGCGCGATCACTGCTCACCTGGGATTCACCTGTCCGCTCGCTCGGCCCGCACGCGCTTGAAGGCTCCACGCGCATGTCGGATGCTGAGGCGAACGTTCGTCAGCGCGAGGCGCGCCAGCGGGAAGCCCCGGTATCTGGGGACGCTGACACCGCCCAGCCGCGCACCGACCAGGCGCCCGAAGAGCGTTTCGCGTCGTCCGGCCTGCCCCGGCTGGACCGCGGCGATCCCCTCGGCGCGAACGGGTGCCCCGTCGAGGACTCCCTCCGCCAGGGCGTCATGCAGCAGCCGGCGACCGCGCTCCGTGCGCACGAGGAGTCCGCTCTTCCCATCGTCCTCATCGAACCGTGGGTAACCGTTCTCGTCGACCTCCCAGAAGTCGCACACCGCAAGGTCCGCAGACTCTCCGACACCGTCCGGACAGATCTTGCATCGCCACTGCATCGTCGGCCCCAGGCGCTTGCCCCACGACGTCCGATAGTCCATCGAGACGTCACGAGATGCGGTCGAGGCCGTGAAGCGTCCCGGCCAACCGGAGCCGCGGTAGCGCAGCGCGGTCAGGTCCTCCTCGTCGGGCACACCGAGTTCCCTCACCAGGGAGTCCGTCGCGTGCTGGCTGGGCGTGCCGGCGCAGAAGAACGACAGGATCAACGGGCGCTCCTCCGGTTCCCGACCGTCCAGCAGCCGGTGC
>JAKDNC010000005.1 GCA_030452025.1 Nocardioides sp.
ATCCCCTGGACCGAGCTGACCGGGCGGACGGTGGGAACGGGCCGGATCAGACCCGAGGATCTGCCGGTGCGTCGCACTCTGTGACCCTCGGGACTGGCTCCCGCCTGCACCGGGCGTGAGGCAGGAACCTCCAGCGACACTCAGCCATCGGCATCCTCGTCATCGGGTTTGGGCAACACGATGACGATGGACGGTGCCCGGTGGGTGAGGCTCTTGGCGACGTTGGTCTCCAGCAGGCGGCCGATGAACGGGCGACGCCGATGCGGGCCCACCACGACCAGGTCCATGGACCTGGAGACCCGAATCAGTGCGTCGTCGGTGAGCCCGCGGGAGAACATGTTGGTCGTCTCCACGTCGGGATACTTCTCCCGCATACCGGAAACGGCCTGGTCGAGCAGGAGCCGCTGCTCCTCGTAGCCGGGTGTGTCGTAGGGGATGTCGCGCGGGCCCTCCACCCATGTCGGGTCCGCGAACACGTGCATCACCGTCAGTGGAAGTCCCCGGAGCGAGGCCAACTGGTAGGCGTGCTCGACCGCCGAGGGTGCGGACTCGGTGCCGTCCACGCCGACGAGCACGCCGCGACGCTGATCTTCGTCATCCGTGCGTGGCCCGATCACCACCACGGGGCATCCGGCGCTCCCGGAGAGTGCGGTGGAGACCGATCCCAGCACCAGGCGTGCCACTGGGCCACGGCCACGCGAGCCGACCACGATCATTTCCGCGGCCTCCGATGCGTCGACCAGTGCGGTGCGCGGGTCGACCATCCGCACCACGGTCACGACCTCGAGGGTTGGGTCCTGCTCCTTCACGAACGTCGCCGCGCCCCGCAGCATCTCCTCGGCCGCGTCATGCAGCGTCACCGAGATGGGCGTGGGGGCCAGGCCCTCGAGGTGCATCGTGAGGTACTGCCCGGGGTCGACCGCATGCAGCAGGGTGAGGGTCCGGTTCTCGAGCCCGGCCTGCTCGATCGACCAGGCCAGGGCGCGCTCACTGTGGGTGGAGCCGTCGAAGCCGACCACGATCGTGCCGGCGGGGATCTCGTTGCTCATCGCTCTTCCTGTCTCCTTGGGTCACGTGGCCAGCGAACGCATGCGTGCCGCTCATGGTGACGCGTCGTGCCGTCCAGACTCTGCCGTCCGGCGCATTTTCCGATGGCTCCATCCTGTCCGACGACAGTTCGCCGCGGCAGGGTCGAAAGTCCCATCGGGCGGATGGGCGATCCCGATGAGTGCACGTTCGTGCTGGATCAGCGACACTGCAGCCGTGCCCGACGTGATCCAACGGCTGCTGAGCGACCCACCGGACCTCCCGGTCGTCGTGGGTCTGCCCGCGGTCCGTGAAGCGATGCGCGATCGGGGACTGGCGGTCGTCCACGCCCCGCCGGGAACAGGCAAGACCACGCTCGTCCCGCCCGCCGTCGGCGCGGATGTCGATGGCCGCGTCGTGGTGACCCAACCCAGCCGGATCGCCGCCAGGGCTGCGGCCCGCCGCCTCGCCGGACTCCTGGGCGAACCCATCGGGAAGACCGTCGGGTATGCCGTCCGCGGGGATCGCAGAGTCGGTCCCGGCACCCGTATCGAGGTCGTGACCACCGGCCTGTTGCTGCGCCGGATCCAGCACGACCCCGAACTTCCCGGCACCGATGCGGTGATCCTCGACGAGGTCCACGAGCGACACCTCGACGCCGATCTCACCCTTGCGCTCCTGGTCGACGTCCGGGCGAACCTGCGCGAGGACCTCCGCATCGTCGCGATGTCGGCCACGATCGAGGCCGAACGCACCGCGAGCGTGCTCGGCAGCGGCGACCCCACACCCGTGGTCGGCCTCCCCGGTGCCCTGCACCCGGTCGAGCAGGTGTGGTGCCCGTTGCCGGCTGGCCGCCGTCGCACAGACGGACGCGGCATCACCCCTGACTTCCACGACCACCTCGCGGCCACGGTCCGCCGCGCCCTCGCCGAGCACGAGGGCGACGTGTTGGTCTTCGTGCCAGGCGTGGCCGAGGTGGACGCCGTCGTACGCCGCCTGGCCGGGGGTGACGTCGCTGTCCACGCCCTGCACGGCAGGTTGTCGAGCACCGAGCAGGATCGTGCGCTCACCGAGGGACCCTCCCGGCGCGTGGTCGTCTCGACCGCGGTCGCCGAGTCGTCGCTGACAGTGCCCGGAGTGAGGGTCGTGGTGGACGCCGGTTTCTCGCGCGAGCCGCGCACGGACCACCGACGTGGCCTGGCCGGACTGGTGACGGTCACGGTCAGCCGGGCCGCCGCCGAGCAGCGCGCCGGTCGCGCGGGAAGGCTCGGACCCGGCGCGGTGCTGCGCTGCTGGTCCGAGGCCGACCATGCGCACCTCGCCGCCCACCCGGAGCCGGAGATCCTCACTGCCGACCTGACCTCCTTCGCCCTCGAGGTGGCGCGCTGGGGGACCCCCGAGGTCACGGGCTCGCGCTGCTCGATCCGCCCCCGGCCCACGCGATGGATGCCGCCCGTGGCGTCCTGACCGAGCTCGGTGCGCTCGACGACGAGGGTCGGGTGAGCCAGCGTGGCAGGTCGATCGCGGAGGTCCCCACCGACCCCAGGCTGGCGCGGGCGCTCATCGACGGCGCCCGATTGGTCGGCGTACGCCGGGCGGCCGAGGTGGTCGCGATGCTCGCCGAAGACATCCGGGCACCGGGCGAGGACCTCGTCGCGGCCCTGCGCTCCCTGCGTGGAGGGCGGCACTCGGGAGCTTGGAAGTCCCAGGTGAAACGACTGGAGCGGCTCGCGCCTGGAGTGCGCCCCGACGGCCCTGGCGTCAATGGCGCAATGACCGACGACATCGCCGTCGGCCTCGTGGTCGCCCTCGCCCACCCGGACCGGATCGCCCGCAAGCGCCCGGGGTCCGGGACCTACCTGATGACGTCCGGGACCGGCGCCGAGCGCGACCGGCGCGACCCGGGATCCCTGGCCGGCCTCGACTGGCTCGCCGTGGCCGACGCCGACCGTCGCCCCGGACGCAGCGACGCGACGATCCGTTCGGCAGCGCCACTCACCGAGGACCTCGCGCTGGAGGCTGCCCCGAGCCTGTGGCAGGAGGACGAGAGCGTCGCCTGGTCGCAGGGCCGCGTGGTGGCCCGCCGGGTGGTCAGGTTGGGCGCCATCGAGCTGAGCTCGGCACCGATCAGCGACCCGTCGGTGGACCTCGTGGTCGCGGCGGTCCGTGACGGCCTCGACCGGGAGGGAATCGACCTGCTTCCGTGGAGCGATCCCGCCCGTTCGTTGCGCGAACGGCTGGACTTCCTGCATCGCGCGGTGGGAGAGCCCTGGCCAGATGTCAGCGATGCCGCGCTGACCGAGACGCTGGAGGACTGGGTGGGTCCCGACCTCGCCCGGGTCCGCGGCAGCCGGGACCTGCATCACATCGACGTCCTCTCGGCGCTCAGGCGTCTGCTGCCCTGGCCCGAGGCAGGACGACTTGACGAGCTGGCTCCTGATCGGCTCAGCGTGCCGAGTGGATCCCGGGTGCGGGTCGACTACTCGCAGGAGCAGCCGGTGCTCGCCGTACGCCTCCAGGAGGTCTTCGGCTGGACCGCCGCGCCACCGCTGGCCGGTGGCCGGGTGCCGCTGCTGCTCCATCTGCTCTCGCCGGCACGCCGCCCGGCCGCAGTCACAGCTGACCTCGACTCGTTCTGGGACAACGGCTATCCGCAGGTCCGGGCGGAGCTGCGCGGCCGATACCCGAAGCACGCGTGGCCGGAGGACCCGCGCACGGCGCCGGCCACTCGGCGTACCCGTCATCCGCGCAGGTAATGGCAGGACTGCTTGTGGAACTCGTCTCGATCAGGTCCACTCTGGGATGGCACCCGAACCCGCCCGAGGAGATCCCATGCCATCACGTCCGACCTCGACCGAGACCGTCTTCACCTACGGTGCGCCGCAGCTGAAGTTCGGCTCCGGCGCCTCCGACGAGGTCGGCTACGACCTGGCGCAGTACGGCGTCTCCCGGGTCCTGGTCGTCACCGACCCCGGAGTTGCCGCGACTGGCCTGCCGCAACGAGTGGCCGACCAGATGGCGAAGTTCGACGTCGAGGCGCTGGTCTACGACGGGACCAGCGTCGAGCCGACCGACCAGAGCATGAAGGCGGCCGTCGATCACGCCCGGGACGCCGGACCCTTCGACGCATACGTGGCCGTGGGTGGTGGGTCGAGCATCGACACGGCCAAGGCGGTCAACCTGATGATGACCAACCCGGGGGAGCTGACCGACTACCTCAACCCTCCGGTGGGCGGCGGGGCTGCGCCGGTGAACGAGTTGAAGCCGCTCGTGGCGGTGCCGACCACGGCGGGCACCGGCAGCGAGAGCACGACGGTGTGCGTGCTCGATGTGCTGGAGCAGCACGTGAAGACGGGGATCAGCCATCCTCGGCTGAGGCCGACGATGGCGGTGATCGACCCGGACCTGACGATGTCCATGCCGCCGGGAGTGACCGCTGCGAGCGGGATGGACATCCTCTGCCACGCGCTGGAGAGCTACACGGCGCGAGCCTTCACCACCTATGACCGCAAGCAGCCCGACCAGCGGGTGCCGTACTGCGGCTCCAACCCGATCGCGGACATGTGGTCGGAGAAGGCGATGCAGCTCCTCGGCGTCATGTTCCGCCGGGCTGTCCGGGACGGTGACGACCGGGAGGCCCGGCACGACATGGCGCTGGCGGCGACCGTTGCCGGGATGGGCTTCGGCAACGCCGGCGTGCACATCCCCCATGCGAACGGCTATCCGATTGCTGGACAGGTCCGCGACTTCCACCCGGCCGACTATCCGGGAGCGGAGCCGATGGTGCCGCACGGCATGTCGGTCAGTCTCACCGCACCGGAGGCATTCCGGTTCACCTTCGACGCCGCGCCGGAGCGTCACCTGCGGGCAGCGGCCCTGCTCGACGCGGGCGCAGCTGCGCCCGCCGCGAGCTCCGGGGCCGACACGCTGCCGTCGGTGCTGACCACCCTGATGCGAGACATCGGCATGCCCAACGGCATCGGCGCCGTCGGCTTCGGGGAGGGCGACGTCGACGACCTGGTCGCAGGAGCACTCAAACAGCAGCGGCTGCTCACCACGAGTCCACGCGAGGTCGACGGCGAGGACATCGCCGGCATCTTCCGGCGCTCACTCGCACTCTGGTGAGCCGGGCCGCTGGGTAGCCCGGTCCGTGTGTCGGCGTGGGGGCCGGTGGAGAAGCGCGCGGGCAATCCGGTCGTTCATCCGAACGGTCGTTCATCCAATCGAGCATTGTGTAAACTAGTGGCATGACCACCGATCGTCGTAGTCAGGTGCTTGAGGCTCTCCGCGCGGCGGAAGAGCCCCTCGGTGTCTCGTCCCTCGCGCGACAGATCGGCGTACACGTGAACACGGTGCGCTTCCACCTCGATGTCCTCGAGAAGCGCGGCCAGGTCGATCGCGTCGAGCCTGAACGTCGTACGCCGGGCCGCCCGCCGCTGCTTTATCAGGCGCGCCGCGTGATGGACCCGGTCGGTCCTCGCGACTATCGCATGCTGGCCACGATCCTGGCTGCCAGCCTGTCCGGTCACCCGGACGGTGCGACGCGCGCCGTGGCGGCGGGTCAGGAATGGGGCAGGGTGCATGTCGGGCAGCTGCCCTCGAGGCAGCGTCGAGACGGTGTCGAAACGCTGGTCGAGGTGCTCGACGACCTCGGATTCGCGCCACGTCGGGAGGGATCGGATCCGGCACCCACGGTCGCGTTGCGGCATTGCCCGTTCATCGATCTGGTGGCCGACCATGCGGAGGTCATCTGTCCTATCCACCTCGGGCTCATGCAAGGGATAGTCGGGGCGGTCGACGACTCCGTCACTGTTGAACGGCTCGACCCCCTGGTGGAGCCGGATCTGTGCATCACCCATCTGACACGAGCCTGATCGGCCCGGGAGAGAAGCACGCCATGTCACTGTCCACCACGATGATCTGGTTCCTCTGCACGACTGTGGGAGTCGTGCTGCTGCTGGTGATCGGCATGCTGGTCGCCGTCAGGAGTTACGACAAGAAGTAGGGCGGGTGGGGCTCGAACCCACGACCCAAGGATTATGAGTCCTTTGCTCTAACCGACTGAGCTACCGCCCCCGGTGCGGGGTTGCGGACGAACCCTATCGAAGCATCGGGTCGTCGGCGAGGCGAGGCGGATCAGCTGCCATTCGGCCCTCCCGTCAGCCCACCGGTCAGCCCTGGGACTTCTAGCCGTCGCCGCTGATCAGGTAGGTCCCGTCGTCGTAGATCAGGTCGAGCGTGACCCGTTCGTGCTTGGGGCCCTGCCCCTGGAAGGTGTAGTCGAAGTCGTAGCTGACCGTCATCGCCTCCGGGTCCGCGCTCACGTTGCTGATCCGGGGGGAGTTCACCTTGTCCCAGAATCCTGAGTAGCCCTCGTAGCCGCCACTCTGTTCCTGGTATTCGGGGGTCAGGTTGCCGTATCCCGACGAGGGGTCCGATCCCGCGCTGGCGATGTAGTCCTTTGCGAACGTGCTCATCTCCTCAGCTGTCGGGGTCTGCTCCTGCGTGGGCGACGACGAGGACGGCGACGGCGATGAGGGCGGTGACGTGGACTGGGACGCGCGGGTGGAGTCGGAACCGGCGTCCTTCGACCCGTCGTCACCACTGTTGCCCAGCCACCACGCCCCATAGGTCAGCGCGACCACGAGCAGCACCCCCAGGACGGCCCAGAGCGGAGTGCGCGAGCGACGCCCCCGGCCGGACTGCGGCGCCGCAGAAGCATGCTTGCCACTCGCTGTCGAGCCGACGGGGGCACGGTCACCCGCTTCGGGACCGGACGCCTCTGGGCTGGAGGCTTCCGGGCCGCCCACATCCGGGTCGGGCTGCGCTTGCGCAGCAGGCGTGGCGGGCAGGAAGGTCGTGGCGTTCGCTGCGCTGCCCTCGTCAGTCGGCGTGCCGCCCGCCGTACTCATCGGGATGGGAGCAGGGAGCGCAGCCCCCGGGCCACCACGCAGGAACGCGATCGCCTGCGCGGCGCTCCAGCGCTCGCCGGGCTCGGTGTGCATCGTCGCGCGCAGGAGCGGGGCGAGCCATCCGCCCCGGTCGGTCCGGACCGGTTCCTCGTGCACGATGCGATAGAGCGCGCCCATCAGGTTCTCGCTGGTGTCATAGGGCGGCTGCCCGGTGACGGCGTGGAAGATCGTCGCCCCGAAGGACCACATGTCGCTCGCGGCGGTTGCGCCGTGGCCCGCGGCGACTTCGGGCGAGAGATATCCCGGGGAACCGGTCACCATCCCGGTCTGGGTCAGCGAGGGATCGTTGCCGGCCCGCGCGATTCCGAAGTCACCGAGCTTCAGGCGCCCCTCCGGCGTGACGAGCATGTTGCTCGGCTTCACGTCGCGGTGGACGATCCCGGCGGAGTGTGCGGCCGCGAGCGCCCTTGCGGCCTGCACCAGCAGTCCGGCGGTCTGGTCGGGGGAGAGGGTCCCTCGCTTCTTGATGACCTGACCCAGGTTGTCCGAGGCGAGGTATTCCATGACCAACCAGTGATCGTCACCCTGGGTGACCAGGTCGTAGACGGCGACGACGTGCTCGTTGTTGAGCATCGCGGAGACTCGCGCCTCGCGGGAGACACGATCGAGGTCTGCTCCCTCCGTGCCGGGCAGAAGGCCGACGCGCTTGAGCGCGACCGGGCGTCCCAGGACGGTGTCCTGGGCCAGCCAGACAGCACCCATGCCGCCCCGCCCGACCTCGTGCTCGAGTCGGTATCGTTCCGCGATCAGCAAGTCTTTCCTTCCGGTTGGTTCTCCTCGGGATCCTAGGCGGTGTCCGGCAAACCGGACGGTCGGAGTCAGTCCCGGACATCGACGTCGTATGACGGCCCGGCCGGCTGGGTGCCCCGTTGCAGGCCCTCCCGGAACGAGACTTCGAGCTGGCCGACTTCGACAGTGCCGCTCTCGTCAGCAACCACGCTGATGATCATCTGGTCCCCGCCGCCGAGATGGAGCGGGTTGCCCTTCGCCGGAACCACCTCGTCGCAGAACCGGCTCGGGTCGGTGGTCTGGGCGATCGATCCACTCCTGCAGATCCAGGCCTCGACGTAGGCACCGTCCATGGCTGCGTCCACAGGCGTCGTGACCTTGGTGACCTCAAGGTTGCGCCGGCCGTCGTACTCGGGGCCCAGTGCAGCGAGGTAGACGGGCTGGCCGACCTTGGTCGTCACAGACACCTTGGCCCCGCTCGACGGCAGCTCCGCGGGGTGTCCCAGCCACCACGCTCCGGCGGCGACCAGCGCGACCACGACAGGAATCCACAGCCACCGCACCCACCGCCTGGTGGAGACTTCGAGGGCTTCGGCCCGCGGCCCTGCGGCGGTGTTCATGGGGCCACATTAGAGCGATCTGAGGCGCTTGTCCGTTTTCCGGGGGGCTGCCCATTCTTGGGGCGAGGGTGGATAGTTGTACTTGACGACCCCGTCGTCGACCCGCTGTACTTCGGTCTCCCACAGGAGAGAGGTGCCACACCGTGTTGAGATTCTCAGGAGTGGGTGTCTCCGATGTGGGACGGGTGCGCGACCAGAACGAGGACTCGGCGTTCCTGGGGCCCTATCTGGCGCTGGTCGCCGACGGCGTCGGTGGGGCGGCCGCGGGCGAGGTGGCCTCGGCGACCGCGACCCACGTCGTCTCCTCCCACGTGATGGGTCAGCGCCTCGACGACATTCCCGACACCTTCCGTCGCGCGGTCGAGGCCGCCCGCGACCACATCGTCGCCGGCGTGGATGCCGACCCGCGCCGGGCCGGCATGGCCACCACGCTCACTGCGGTGGCGACCAACGGTCGTGACGTGGTGATGGCCCATGTCGGTGACTCGCGGGCCTACCGCCTCACCGACGGCAAGCTGAGCCAGGTCTCGACCGACCACACCTATGTCCAGCAGCTCGTCGACCATGGGCGACTCGACGACGAGGGCGCACGCCAGCATCCGTGGAGCAATGTCGTGCTCCGTTCGTTGTCCTCGACACGGGGCACGGCCAGCGATGCGTCCGGGGGTGAGGGTGAGGTCGACATCACCCACATCGAGGTGCGCCCCGGCGACCGGATGCTGATTTGCAGCGACGGGCTCAGCGACCTGATCGCACGCGACGTGATTGCCGACGTCCTCGGCCACGACGACCCGCGCACCGCGGCGTCGCGGCTGCTCGCGTGCGCGCTGGAGGCAGGTGGGAAGGACAACGTGACCTGCCTGGTCTTCGACGTCATCGACGGACGGTGGGTGATCGGCGACGGACAACTGCTGGGAGCCGTCCGCGATCCGGCGAACATCGTCACCCGGACGACCGCGACTGGCACACTGCCTGCATGAACAGCCCGAGGCGCCCTGCTCTCGAGGGCACGGTGGCGGTCCGCGGCGATCGTCGCCTGAGTTTCGCCGAGTACGGATCCACGCACGGTCCTGCGGTCGTCTGGATGCACGGGACCCCCGGAGCGCGGCGACAGATCCCCATCGAGGCCCGGGAGTACGCCGCCAGCAACGGGCTCCGGCTGATCGGCATCGACCGTCCCGGAATCGGGTCGTCGACGAGCCACCTCTATCCGGACATCGCTGACTGGACCCAAGACTTGGCGATCTTCGCCGACACCCTGGGCATCGACACGATGCGGTTGATCGGTCTCTCCGGGGGTGGGCCATACGTGCTGGCCGCGGCCCATGCCCTGCCCGATCGGGTGCACGCGGTCGGCGTGCTGGGCGGAGTCGCTCCCGCCGTCGGGCCCGAGGCCGCCGTGGGTGGCCTGGTGCGACTCGCCGCACACGTGGCGCCGTTGATCGCGGCGGGCCGGATCCCGATCAGCGTTGCGATGACCCAGGCGGTGCGGCTGGCGCGGCCGCTGGGTGGCCCGATCCTCGACCTGTACGCCGCCGTGCAGCCGGCCGGCGACAAGGCCCTGCTGGCCAGGCCGGAGTTCAAGGCGATGTTCCTCGACGACCTGCTCAACGGAGCCAGGCTCCAAAGCTCTGCGCCGCTCAATGACATGGTGCTCTTCACCCGCGACTGGGGCTTCCGGGTCGCGGACATCGACGTACCCGTGCGCTGGTGGCACGGCGACGCGGACCACATCGTCCCGTTCGAGCACGGGGAGCACGTCGTCGACCTGATCCAGGACGCCACACTGACCCCGATCGACGGCGAGAGCCACCTCGGCGGCCTGAGCATCGCGCGGGAGGTGCTTGGCATCCTCATGGCGCTGGGCTCGGACACTGGCGAGGTGGCTGAAGCGACCTCCTGAGCCCCGATCCGGGTGAATGGTGGTGTCCCGCTGGAATTCGGTGCCAACTTGGGTCACAATGGCTTCACAACTACACACCTGTCACTTGTGTGACTCCTGAAGCTCCACTTCGAGACCGCTGGGGAAGGCGTACCTCGACGCCGGAGATTGAAGGAGGTCACGGTGACCACTACTGCAACCCGCCCCGCGACAAGCGTTGGGACGAGAGGACTGCTTTTCGTCCACTCGTCCCCGTCAGCGTTGTGCCCACACATCGAGTGGGCCATCGGCGGCGTACTCGGCGTTGCCGTAAATATGGACTGGACGCCACAGGCGGCCCAGTCTGGTGCCTATCGTGCCGAATACTCCTGGGCTGGCGATTCGGGTACGGCCGCCGCCGTTGCCTCCGCCCTGCGTGGTTGGAACCATCTCCGTTTCGAGATGACCGAGGAGCCGACGGCGAGCACAGAAGGTGCGCGTTACTCCTACACGCCCGAGCTCGGCATCTTCCATGCCGTCACCGGCCTGCACGGCGACATCATGATCCCCGAGGACCGGCTCAAGGCGGCGGTGGTGAAGTCGGCGCTCGGAGAGACCACTGTGCTCAACGAGATCGACAAGCTGCTCGGCAAGCCGTGGGACGACGAGCTCGAGACCTTCCGCCACGCGGGAGACGGCGCTCCCGTGCGCTGGCTGCACCAAGTCGTCTGAGGCGCGGGAGCGAGGTACGAGCGCGAGGCGCGAGAGCGAGGTACGAGTGCGAGGTGCTCGGCGTTCCGTGCAGTGTGCAGGTAGTAGAGGCCTAGGATCGTGCATTGCGCACGGAACGCCGCCGCGGCCCGCGCGCTCACCAGGGGTAGAACGGCGGCATCTGCGAGGCCCGGCTCTCGAACTCCGGGTCACGCTTCTCGAGGAAGGACGCCACGCCTTCCTTGCCGTCGGCGGTGCTCGTGTAGAACATCGACAGCGAGTCGACGCGGTGTGCCTTGAGCGGGTGCGGCGCAGCGCTGTTGCGGTACATCATCTGCCGGGTCAGCGCGGTGCTGACCGGAGAGCGGTTCTTGGTGAACTTCCTGGCCACGGCGTAGGCAGCCTCGAGCAGTTCTTCGGCGGGGTGGATGGTCTTCACCAGGCCGCCCTCCCGGGCTTCTTCTGCGGTGAGGATGTCTGCGGCGTAGACCCACTCCAGCGCCTGTGAGATCCCCACGATCCGGGGCAGGAACCAGGTCGAGCAGGCCTCGGGGGTGATCCCGATCTTGGCGAACACGAAGCCGATCCGTGCCTTCTCCGAGGCGAGTCGAATGTCCATGGCACAGGTCATCGTCGCGCCGATGCCGACCGCGGCACCGTTGATCGCGCCGATCACCGGCTTGGTGCAGTTGAAGATGGCGAGAGTGACCAGACCTCCGGTGTCGCGGACGCCTTCGTAGATGACCGGGTCATCGAGGCGTTCGTACATGTCCTGCATCGTCGGTTGCAGGGACTCGTCGAGGCCGAAGACGTTGCCCTCGCTGGTCAGGTCCATCCCGGCACAGAATGCCTTGCCGGCACCGGTCACGACGACGGCTCGCACCTCGTCGTCGCCACTCGCGGTGGTGAATGCGTGCACGAGCTCGTGGGCCATGGTCACCGTGAACGAGTTCATCTGGTCCGGACGGTCCAGCGTGAGGGTCAAGATGCCGTCGTCGTCGACTTCGTAGCGCAGGGTCTCGTAGGTCATGCGTGCAGGCTATCGGGCACTCACGCCGGTCAGAGGGGAATGTTCCCGTGGTCGCCGACCAGGTAGGGGGCTTCGTGGATGGCGCGGGCGAGCGCGGTGCGGGTCGCGGCCGGCTCGACGAGCTCGTCGACGACCCCGATCTCCACGGCCTTCTCCACGCCACCGGCGATCCGCTCGTGCTCGGCGGCCAGCTCGGCCTCGACCTGCGGGCGGATGTCCGGCGCCACCTCAGCCAGCTTGCGGCGGTGCAGGATGCGGATGGCGGCCACCGAGCCCATCACCGCCACCTCGGCTCCGGGCCAGGCGAAGACGCGGGTGGCGCCCAGCGATCGGGAGTTCATCGCGATGTAGGCGCCGCCGTACGTCTTGCGGGTGACCAGGGTGACCCGAGGGACCACGCACTCGCCGAAGGCGTGCAGCAGCTTCGCCCCTCGGCGTACGACGCCGTCCCACTCCTGGCCGACGCCGGGCAGGTAGCCGGGCACATCGACCAAGACGATCAGGGGGACGCCGAACGCGTCGCACATCCGCACGAAGCGGGAAGCCTTCTCCGCCGACAGTGAGTCGAGGCAGCCCCCGAGGCGCAGTGGGTTGTTGGCGACGACCCCGACAGTGCGGCCGCCCATCCGGCCGAGCGTGGTCACGATGTTGGGGGCCCAGCGGGCGTGCAGTTCCTGAGCGGTGTCGTCGTCGAGGAGCGTCGCGACGAGCGGGTGGACGTCGTAGGCCCGCTTCGGCGACTCGGGGAGCGCGGCGGCAAGGTCGCGGTCCTCGATCTCGTCGATGGCCATGGTGCCCTGGTTGCCCAGAAGCGAGGCCACGGTTCGGGCCCGCTCGAGCGCCTCGGCCTCGGACTCGGTGAGGATGTGCACGACGCCGGAGCGACGGCCGTGCGGTTCGGGTCCGCCGAGCCTGAGCATGTCAACGTCCTCCCCGGTCACCGAACGCACCACGTCCGGGCCGGTGACGAAGATGCGGCCCTCAGGCCCGAGGATCACGACGTCGGTCAGGGCCGGACCGTAGGCGGCGCCACCGGCGGCAGGGCCGAGCACCACGGAGACCTGGGGGATCTTCCCCGAAGCCTCCGTCATGACGTGGAAGATCTCGCCGACAGCGTGCAGGGAGAGCACACCCTCGGCCAGACGGGCGCCTCCCGAGTGCCAGAGGCCCACGACTGGTACGCCGTCGTGCAGGGCGCGGCGGTAGGCGCCCACGACTGCCTTGCAGCCCAGTTCGCCCATCGCGCCGCCCATGACGGTCGGGTCGGAGCAGAAGGCCACCACCGGGGAACCGTCGACGGTGCCGCGGGCGGCGAGCATCCCCGAGTCATCGAGATCGGTGAGGAGCTCGATCGAGTCGGCGTCGAAGAGTGCGGTCATCCGATGCAGGGGATGACGCGGGTCCTCCTCGCGCGGCGGCTTCTTGGCGGCGACTGCCCCGGAGGTCATCAGATGCTCCCGAAGGCGACGGCGACGTTGGCGCCACCGAACCCGAACGAGTTGTTGAGCGCGACCATGTCGCCGGTCGGCAGGTCTCGGGCCTTGGTCGGGATGTCCAGCTCGACGGCCGGGTCTTGGTTGTCGAGGTTGATCGTCGGTGGGCTCATCCGGTCGCGGATGGCCAGGATGGTGGCGACCGCCTCCAGGGCGCCGGCACCGCCGAGGAGGTGTCCGGTCATCGACTTGGTGCTGGTGACGACCACGTCGGAGGCATGGTCACCGAGGGTGGCGTGGAGCATCAGGCCCTCGGCGATGTCGCCCTGCGGGGTCGAGGTGGCATGCGCATTGACGTGGTGTACGTCGGCTGGGTCGATGTCGCCGGACTCGAGCGCGAGCTGGATGGCGCGGGTGCCGCCGCGACCCTCGGGGTCGGGCTGGGCGATGTCGTGAGCGTCGTTGCTGATCCCGGATCCGAGCACTTCGGCGTAGATCCGTGCGCCGCGCGCCTTGGCGTGCTCCTCTGACTCGAGGACCAGGATGCCGGAGCCCTCACCGAGGACGAAGCCGTCGCGGGCGGTGTCCCACGGGCGGGAGACGGTGGTGGGGTCCCCGTCGTTCTTCGAGAGCGCCATCATCTGTGCGAAGGCCGCCATCGGGAGCGGGTGGATCGCCGCTTCGGTGCCACCCGCGACCACGACGTCGGCGCGACCGAGCCGGATCTGGTCCAGGGCCATCGAGATGGCCTCGTTGCCGGAGGCACAGGCGGAGGTGGGCGCGTTGACCGCGCCGCGCGCACCGACGTACAGGCTGATGTTGGCGGCCGGGGCGTTGGGCATCAGCATGGGCACGGCAAGGGGGGAGACCCGACGGGCGCCCTTCTCCTTGAGTGCGTCGTAGTTGGAGAGCAACGTCGTGACGCCGCCGATCCCCGAGGCCACCGCGACACCGAGCCGGGTCTTGTCCAGCTCCACCTCATCCAGTCCGGCATCCGCCCAGGCCTGCTGGGCAGCGATCATCGCGAACTGGGTGGAGCGGTCCCAACGCCGGGCCTTGACCCGGTCGAGGACCTCGGAGGGTTCGACGGCCACCCGGCCGGCGATCTTCACCGGGATGTCCGCGGCCCATTCGTCGTCGAGCATGCGGACCCCGGACGTGCCAGCCAGCAGCGCCGTCCAGGTGCTCGCGACGTCGCCGCCAAGAGGGTTGGTGGTGCCGAGTCCGGTCACGACCACGCGCTTGAGAGACATGAGTTCCTTCGGTTCGTTGGAGCGGTGTGCGGTGCCTCGAGGAGAGGCGGTTCAACTGCCTGAGTCAGGCTGTCTGAGTCAGGCTGCCTGAGTCACGCTGCCTGAGCCTTCTCGATGAAGGTGACGGCGTCGCCGACGGTCTTGAGGTTCTTGACCTCGTCGTCGGGGATCGAGACGCCGAACTTCTCCTCGGCGGCCACGACGACCTCGACCATGGACAGCGAGTCGACGTCGAGGTCGTCGACGAACGCCTTGTCGAGCTGGACGTCGTCGGCGTCGACGCCGGCGACCTCGTTGACGATCTCGGCGAGGTCGGAGCGGATCTCTTCGGTGGTGGCCATGGCCGGGGTTCTCCTTCGGTCGTGCATCACTGGTTGGGTCGTGCTGGTGTTGCGTTCGGGGAGTGGAGCAGGCTCACGGAACGATGACGACCTGGGCGGCGTACGCCAGGCCGGCACCGAACGCGATGAGCAGTGCAGTGTCGCCACTGCGAGCCTCTCCCTCGGCGACCATGCGCTCGAGGGCGAGGGGTACGGAGGCTGCCGAGGTGTTGCCCTGCTCGGCGATGTCGCGCGCGATGCGCACGGTGTCGGGAAGCTTCATGGACCGGGCCATCGCATCGGTGATGCGCATGTTGGCCTGGTGCGGGACGAAGACGTCGAGCTCGTCGGCGGTGATTCCTGCGCGATCCAGCGCCTCCTGCGCGACCTTGGCCATCTCGAAGGCAGCCCAGCGGAAGACCGAGCGTCCTTCCATGATCAGGTGCGGCATCTGCGGATCCTCGGAGGCGATGACGTCACGCCAGTCGTGGTTCTGCCGGATGAAGTCATAGTGCTCACCGTCCGATCCCCACACGACCGGGGAGATTCCGGGGACGTCGGAGGGTCCCACGACGACTGCGCCGGCGCCGTCGGCGAAGATGAAAGCGGTCCCGCGGTCCTTCGGGCTGGTGATGTCGGAGAGGCGCTCGACGCCGATCACCAGGACGTGGCGCGACGAGCCGCCGCGGACCATGTCGGCGGCCAGCGAGAGCCCGTGGCAGAAGCCGGCGCAGGCCGCGGACAGGTCGAAAGCAGCCCCGCCGTTGGTGCCGAGCTCGTGGGCGATCATCGTCGCGGCGGAGGGGGTCTGCAGAAGGTGGCTGACGGTCGCGACGAGGACGCAGTCGATCTGCTCGGGGGCGATCCCGGCGTCTTCGAGGGCCTGCTTCGAGGCGGCCACGGACATCATCGTGACGGTCTCGTCGTCCTCGGCGAAACCTCGGGTCTTGATGCCGGAGCGCTGCTGAATCCACTCGTCGCTGGACTCGATCGCGTCGACCACTTCGGAGTTGGGTACGACGCGGCGCGGGCGGTAGGCGCCCAGTCCGAGGATGGCGGCGTGCTCGGCTCCGGTGGAGGTGGCGAGCGTGGCCATCAGGCGGCGCCCTTGGGGTGCAACCGCAGGAGGGGCTGGCCCGGGGAGACCAGATCGCCGTCCTCCACGAGCCACTCGACGATGGTGCCGCCGTGGGGTGCGGTCACGTCGGTCTTGTCGCGCAAGCTGTCCACGTTGCCGATGCGGGCTCGTGCCTCGAGCTCGACGGCGGAGCCGGCCTGCCCGTCGAGGTGGAAGGTTCCCTTGGCCGGACTGACGATGATCCGCCAGGTGGGCGTGATGTTCATCGTCGACGCCTCGCCGTGCTTCTCGCAGAAGGCGCGGGCGTCGTCGAGCTGGTCGGGGGTCTTGAGAGCGAACGTCTCGACACCCTTGAGGTTCCGCTTGGCGATTCCGGTGAGGGTGCCGGCCGGCGGCATCTCGAGGATGCCGGTGACGCCGAGGTCGAGCATGGTGTCCATGCACAGATCCCAACGGACCGGCTGGCTGATCTGCTTGACCATCCGGGCGAGGACCTTGCGTCCGTCGTGGACGACCTGACCGTCGGCGTTGGAGATGATGTTGGTGCGCGGGTCGTGGGTGGAGACCGAGGCCGCGAGGCTGGCCATCCGGTCCACGGCGGGCGCCATGTGTTCGGTGTGGAAGGCGCCGGCGACCGACAGCGGGCGGACCCGCGCCTTCTCTGGTGGGTCCTCGGCGAGAGCCGCGAGCTGCTCGACGGTGCCGGCGGCGACGATCTGGCCGAGTCCGTTGTCGTTGGCGGGGGTGAGGCCGTGCTTCTCGAGGGTGGTCAGGACGGCATCGCGGTCACCGCCGAGGACCGCGCTCATGCTGGTCTCGCGGACGGCTGCGGCCTCGGCCATCTTCCGACCACGCTCGCGGACCAGGACCATCGCCTGTTCGGCGGTGATCGCGCGGGCGCCCGCGGCGGCGGTGAGCTCCCCGACGCTGTGTCCGGCCACGGCACCGATCTGCTCGAACGCGTCCGCAGGGTGCGGGAAGAGCTCGAGAGCGGCGACCAGACCGGTCGCGACCAGCAGCGGCTGCGCGATCGCGGTGTCGCGGATCGTGTCGGCATCCGCCTCTGTGCCGTAGTGAACCAAATCGATGCCGGCCACTGCGGAGAGCCACTCGAAGCGCGAGCGGAACTGAGGATCCTCCAGCCAAGGGGTGAGAAATCCGGGGGACTGGGCACCTTGGCCTGGAGCAACTATGACGAGCACGTTGTCCACTGTGCATGATCGCATGGGTGAATCATGGGTCAGGCGAGCACGAAAACTCGGGGCAATTCTTTGTCGGGTCTCCACAAATGTTTGTTACTCGTCAGTGAACCGCCCTGGAGGCCGGTTTGCAGGACGTTGTGCGGGGCGTCCTACGTGGCGCGGGCCGTCCTCAGTCCCCTGTGCCGCTGGCCAGGCGGCCGAGCACCAGTGCAACGGCGTACGTGTGCGCCTGTCGGGAATTGGTCGCGGTCAGCCCCGTGAGCCCGGCGGCCTGGCGCAGCCGGTAGCGCACGGTGTTCGGATGCACGAACAGGGCCCGTGCAGTCCCCTCCACCGATCCACCGTGCGCGAAGTAGGAGTCGAGCGTCTCGATCAGCGTCCCGCGGGCATCCCGGAGCGGGGCGAAGACCGCTTCGACCAACTGGCTGCGAGCGTCCTCGTCACCGGCCAGGGCGCGCTCGGTGAGCAGGTCGTCGGCCGAGACCGGACGGGGTGCGTCGGGCCATGCATGGGCGACCCGGAAGGCTGAGGCCGCGGCGCCGGCCGACCGGTGGGCACTGCTCAGGTCGGGGGTGGCCGGCCCGTGCACGACCGGGCCCTCCGCGAAGTGCCTGCTGATCGACCTGGCAGCTGCCTCGGGTCGGTCGACTCCGCCCAAGACAACTACCATCCGGTCGCCCTGGACCGCACACAGCGCGTCGGTCCCCGCGGCGCGGGCAGAGCGGCGTACGTCGTCGAAGACGGTGACCTGGGGACCGGCCGCCGCCCGGCCGAGCACGACGACCACGTCGCCGTGCCCGGCCCAGCCCAACGCGCTTGCGCGGGACAGGACACTCTCGTCGGGTTCGCTTCGCAGGACCGAGTCGACAACCAGAGCCTCCAGACGCGCGTCCCAGGCACCGCGGGCTTCGGCGGCCCGGGCATGAACCTCGGCAGTTGCGAAGGCCAGCTCCCGGCCGTAGCGCAACAGGGCCTCATGGACCATGGGGGCGAGTTCGGGGCCGAGGATCCGGTCGATGTTCTCCTCGGCGACGTCGATGGTCAGTCGGACCAGCTCGACGGTCTGCTGCAGGTTGATCACGCCGGTCAGGGCGCGGGGTGCGGCACCGAAGACGTCGGCGGCGATCGCGGTGTCGGTCTCGGTCGAGAGGGTCCACGAGTCGGGGTGTCCGCGGAACCAGTCCGAGAATCCGCTCACGCCGGCCTGGACGATCGTCCCGACCCAGGAGCGGTTCTCCGCGGAGAGATCGCGGAACCATGCCTTCTCCTCGTCCATCCGCGCCATCGCCGCGGTGCTGAGGCTGCCGACTGCCCGCAGCAACAACTCAGCCGCTCGATCGCGGGGGGAGCGGCCCTCGATGGGCCCGGGTGGCATGGATCTGGACACACCCGAGAGGCTAGTCCAGACCAGCGATCCGTCCACCACAACCTCCCTGCGCAGGGCAGGTCAACGGTCCGGCCGGACGCCGGACAGGCTGGTCGAGACCGACCATGACCAGCATCCATGACCGGCGGCCGGGAATCCTGCGAGGGGACCCCGACCCACCGGGTCAGAGTGCGCGTTCGGGCCCCGAATGGTCAGGCGTCGCCGCCCTCCTGGGCGACGTCTGAGACGGCCGTCGGGTCGTCGATGCGGTACTTGTCGAATGCCTGCTTGACCAGATCCGGCTCGATCTCGCCGGAGTCGGCCAGAGCCTGCAGGGCCTGGACGACGACCGACTCCGCATCGACGTGGAAGAACCGGCGGGCGGCAGGACGGGTGTCGGCGAAGCCGAAGCCATCGGTGCCGAGTACGCGGTACTCGTTGGGCACCCAGCGGGCGATCTGCAGGGGCACCGCGGCCATGAAGTCGGAGACCGCGATGACCGGGCCCTCGTGGGAGCCGAGCTTGTCCGAGACGTAGGCGGTGTGTGCGGTCTCGCCGGGGTGGAGCAGGTTCCATTCCTCGGCAGCCACCGCGTCGCGGGCGAGCTCGTTCCACGAGGTGACCGACCAGGTGTCGGCCGACACTCCCCATTCGTCGGCCAACAACTGTGCGGCCTTCTGGATCCAGGGGTAGCCGATGCCGGAGGCGAGCAACTGCACCTTGGGCCCGGACCCGTCGGCGGTCGAGGTCTTGTGGAGCCCCTTGAGAATCCCCTCGACGTCGACGTCCTCCGGCTCGGCGGGTTGGGCGACGGGCTCGTTGTAGACGGTGACGTAGAAGATCACATCCTCGGCCCCCTGCCCGTCGGCACCGGCGCCGTACATCCGCTCCAGGCCGGACTGCATGATGTGGCTGACCTCGTAGGCCAGCGCCGGGTCGTAGTGGACGACGGCAGGATTGGTCGCAGCCAGAAGCGGCGAGTGGCCGTCCGCGTGCTGGAGCCCCTCGCCGGTGAGCGTCGTACGGCCCGCGGTGGCACCGATCAGGAAGCCTCGGGCCATCTGGTCGGCCATCGCCCAGATCGAGTCCCCGGTGCGCTGGAAGCCGAACATCGAGTAGAAGACGTAGAACGGGATCATGTGCTCGCCGTGCGTGGTGTACGCCGACCCGATCGCGGTCGCGGAGGCCATCGCGCCGGCCTCGGAGATGCCCTCGTGGAGCATCTGGCCGGACGCCGACTCCTTGTAGGCGAGCAGAAGCTTGCGGTCGACCGACTCGTACTGCTGGCCGCCGGGGTTGTAGACCTTCGCGGTCGGGAACATCGCGTCCATGCCGAACGTGCGGTATTCGTCTGGTGCGATCGGGACGATGCGCTGCCCGATGTTCGGGTCCTTCATCCAGTCCTTGAGCAGTCGTACGACGGCCATCGTGGTGGCGATCTTGTTCTTGCCCGACCCCTGCTTGAGCTCGGCATAGATCTTGTCGCCGGGGAGCTCGAGGTCCTTGGCGCGGTTCTCGCGGCGGGGGATCGACCCGCCGAGCGCGTTGCGGCGCTCCATCATGTATTCCGTCTCCGGGGCGTTCGCGCCCGGGTGGAAGAACGGCGCACCGCCGGTCTTCTCGTAGGACTCGTCGAGGTCCCGGTCGCTGATCGGCAGGTAGAGCCGGTCGCGGAACTTCTTGAGGTCGTCGAGGGTCAGCTTCTTCATCTGGTGGGTTGCGTTCCTGCCCTCCAGTGCATCGATCGTCCAGCCCTTGATGGTCTGGGCCAGAATCACCGTCGGCTGGCCGACGTGGCGAGTCGCGGCGTCGAACGCGGCGTAGACCTTGCGGTAGTCGTGACCACCGCGCGGCAGCTTCTCGATCTGAGTGTCGCTCATGTGCTCGACCATCGCCCGCAGCCGCGAGTCACCGCCGAAGAAGCTGTCCCGGATGTAGTCGCCCGACTCCGTGGCGTAGGTCTGGAACTGGCCGTCAGGGGTGCTGTTCATCTTGTTGACGAGCACGCCGTCGACGTCGCGGGCCAGCAGCGCATCCCACTCGCGTCCCCAGACGACCTTGATGACATTCCAGCCGGCGCCGCGGAAGTTTGCCTCGAGCTCCTGGATGATCTTGCCGTTGCCGGTCACCGGGCCGTCGAGCTGTTGGAGGTTGCAGTTGATCACCCAGGTGAGGTTGTCGAGCTCTTCGCGGGCGGCAATGCGGATGGCGCCGAGCGACTCCGGCTCAGCCATCTCGCCGTCTCCGAGGAAGGCCCACACCTGCTGCTGGGAGGTGTCCTTGATGCCGCGGTTGTGGAGGTAGTGGTTGAACCTCGCCTGGTAGATCGAGTTGATCCCGGTCAGGCCCATCGAGACCGTGGGGAACTCCCAGAAGTTCGGCATGAGGCGAGGGTGGGGGTACGACGGGAGCCCGGCGCCCTTGCCGTGCTGGACCTCCTGGCGGAAGCGGTAGAGCTGCTCCTCCGTGAGGCGACCCTCAAGGAAGGCGCGGGCGTAGATGCCGGGGGAGGCGTGGCCCTGGATGTAGACTTGGTCACCGCCGCCGGGTGCGTCCTTGCCCTTGAAGAAGTGGTTGAAGCCGACCTCGTAGAGGCTGGCGGCTGATTGGTAGGTCGCGATGTGGCCGCCGACCTCGAGACCCTTGCGGTTGGCGCTGGAGACCATCACCGCGGCGTTCCAGCGGATGAAGGCGCGGATCCGACGTTCGATCTCCTCGTC
Source organism: Nocardioides sp. (assembly GCA_030452025.1). Classification (GTDB taxonomy): domain Bacteria; phylum Actinomycetota; class Actinomycetes; order Propionibacteriales; family Nocardioidaceae; genus Nocardioides. Next base: position 21,322 of record JAKDNC010000005.1, read on the forward strand.
GCCGGGGAACCAGGGTTCGCGCTCCGGCGGGATCGAATTGATGTAGTCGGTGCTGCGCAGGGCCGGGACGCCGACCTGCTTCTCGCGAGCACGTTCGAGCAGGCGGAGCATCAGATAGCGCGCCCGCTCTCGTCCACGGCCTTCGGCCATCGCGTCGAAGGAGTTCAGCCATTCCCGGGTTTCCTCCGGGTCGATGTCAGGCAGCTGAGTGGGAAGGCCCTCATGGATCACAGGAGGGGTGGGGTTGGTCGAGCCACGGTTCTCATCGGTCACCCGGCCATCTTGGCACGGGACGAGAGGGGAAAAAATCTACCGATGAGTACGTCAGAAATGGGCAGCATGTGCGGATCGGCTTGCGCACCGGCATGATGTCCGGTGGACTACGTGCACGATTTCCGTACATCGCGTGACTGGAGGAAGCAGTTGAGTTCGACCACGGGTGGCGAGGCCACCCAGCAAGACACAGTTGCCGCACGCCTCGGCATTTCGCAGGGCCAGGTGATCCAGGAGCTCGGGTGGGACGACGACACCGACGACGACCTGCGAGCGGTCATCGAGGACGCGATCGACGCGGACATGGTGGACGGCGACTACGGCAACGTGGTCGACATGGTCATCCTCTGGTGGCGTGACGACGACGGTGACCTCGTCGACGCCCTCGTTGACTCGCTGACCGACCTCGTGGGGGGTGCGACCATCTGGCTGCTCAGCCCGAAGGTCGGGAGGCCCGGGTCCGTGGACCCGGCCGACATCTCCGAGGCCGCACCCGTCGCGGGCCTGTCCCAGACCACCACCGCAACGGTGAGCAAGGACTGGATGGCGACCCGGCTGGTCGCCCCCCGTTCGGCTCACTGAGTCGGCTCACTGGTTCGGGTTGTCTGGGTCGGGTGCTGTCACGGCCGATCGACACCTGCGCTGACCCACGACTGACCGCACGGAAGGATCCCTCATGGCACGGGCCGCAGCAAGATTGAAGGCTGGGGGAACGTCGCTCAAGGTGCTCGCCGGGTCCGGAGTGGTGCGACCGTTCGGTCCGCGCACGCTCTACCGACTCGCACGGACAGTCTTGACCTGGGGGACCGGCCCCGCAGGTGGTTTCGCGACACTGGCGGTGCGCTACCCCGACCGGGTCGGGTTGATCGACGAGATCGGCGCCCTCACCTTCGGTGAGCTCCACGCCCGAAGCAACGCGCTGGCCGATGCGCTCAAGGGCCGTGGTGTCGGCGAGGGGGATGGCGTGGCCGTGATGTGCCGCAACCACCGGGGGTTCCTCGATGCCAGCCTCGCGGTGGCGAAGCTCGGCGCCGACGTGCTCTACCTCAACACCGCGTTCGCCGGCCCGCAGCTGGTCGACGTACTGGCCCGGGAGAAGCCGCGAATCGTCATCCACGACGAGGAGTTCACCGGTCTCCTCGCCGGTGCGGAGGTGGAGAACCGGATCTTGGCCTGGGTCGACGGCCAGACCGATGAGCCCACCCTGGACCGTCTCATCGAGGCCGGCAGTCGCGCCGAGCACCCGGCGCCTCAGCGCCACTCGCGGGTGATCATCCTGACCTCGGGCACCACGGGCACACCGAAGGGCGCGCCCCGCAACGAGGCGGGCATCGACGCTGCCGTCTCCCTGCTCTCCCGGATGCCGCTCAAGCACGGCTGGACGACCCACATTGCGGCGCCGCTGTTCCACACCTGGGGTTACGCCCACCTGGCGCTGTCGATGCTGCTCGGCTCGACGATGGTGCTGACCCGCAGGTTCGAGCCCGAGCAATCTCTCGCGCTCACTGCCCGTCACCGGTGCGACTCGATGGTGGTGATCCCGGTGATGTTGCAGCGGATCCTGAACCTGCCCGAGGAGACCCTGCGCCGCCACGATCTCTCCAGACTGAAGGTCGTCGCCGCCAGCGGCTCGGCGTTGCCCGGAGACCTGGCCCTGAACTGGATGGACCACTTCGGAGACAATCTCTACAACATCTACGGCTCGACCGAGATCGCCTACGCCTCGATCGCGACGCCGCAGGACCTCCGTGCGTCCCCGGACAGCGCCGGCAAACCGCCGCACGCGACCGTCGTACGCATCTTCGACGACGCCGGGGAGCCGCTGCCTGTGGGCGAGTCCGGCAGGATCTTCGTCGGCAACGGGCTGCTCTTCGAGGGGTACACCGGCGGGGGCCACAAGGAGGTCGTCGACGGACTGATGTCCAGCGGCGACGTTGGTCGGTTCGACCGCGACGGGCGCCTCCACGTCGAGGGTCGCGACGACGAGATGATCGTCTCCGGCGGCGAGAACGTCTTCCCCAGGGAGGTCGAGGACTGCCTGAGCCGCCACGAGCTGGTTGTCGAGGCGGCTGCGGTCGGCGTCGAGGATCCTGACTTCGGCAAGCGACTGCGAGCCTTCGTGGTCACCTCCGCCGACATCGGCCAGGACGAATTGAAGGACTGGGTGAAGGCGAACCTGGCGCGCTTCAAGGTGCCTCGCGAGATCGTCTTCCTCGACGAACTGCCCCGCAACGCGACCGGCAAGGTGCTCAAGCGCGAGCTTGCGGAATTCTCCTGAATCGAACTCCCGAGGGTCGAACTCCTGTGTGGGAGCACGACGCCCGGATCAGGACGAGCTGTTCGCGTAGCAGGAGACCCAGTGCTCGCCCTCGCTCCACTGGCTCTCGCCGGGCCAGGTGACCCACCAGTTCTCGGAGTCGACGATCTTCGCGCAGCGGGTCTTCGACCAGTCCAGGACCTGCTTCTGGGCCGGGTATGCCTGGTTCTTCGGGAGCGTGAAGCGGCCCGTCCAGCGGTAGTCGTGTGTCTTGTCACAGGTGACAAGGTCGCCGTCCTTGGTGCCGCCCCCGGAGTTCACGCAGCGCCGCCACGGATCCTCGACGCCGTCGTAGAACAGGGGAGCGGTGGAGTCGGGCAGCTTCTTCAGCTTCCCGTTGAACTCGGCGACCACGTCGCAGCGGAACCAGCGACCACCCGCCTTCCACTGGGATGCGGTCGGCTCGAACCACTTCGCCTTCATGATCGTGCCGAGCATTCTCGCCTTGCGCACGCCGACCGCCTCGGGAAGCTTGCGGTTGCAGACCTTCTCGGCCATCTTCGCGTCCGCGAACTTGGTGCCCTTGGGGAAGAGGCCGACGTGGTAAGTCATCGCCGTGTGGTTGTTGTAACAGTCGACCGAGCGGGAACTGTTGGTGGAGGCCGACGTCTGCAGGTTGCCCATCTTGTAGCAGGTGCCGACGGTCGGCGCCCCGGCCATCGGGGCGGACTCGGGCTCTGTGGGGGCGGTCGCGGCCGCACCCATCGTGCCAGTGATGTCTCCGCCGCCCTCAGCGCAACCGGCAAGCAGCATGAGCATCCCGGCGACCACCGTTGCGACGGTGGTGCGAAGATGACGGTCAGACATGGGAATCCCCCTTGATCGCGAACGGCACGATCCTAGGACAGGCAACGTAGTGACTGATCTCCACCTCGGCGATGTGGCGCCGGACTTCACCTTGCGCGACCAGTTCGGGCAGGACATCACCTTGTCCTCCTACCGGGAGCGCAAGGCAGTGGCGATCTTCTTCTACCCATTCGCGTTCTCCGGCGTCTGCACCGGCGAGCTGACCGGGATCCGCAACCGGCTCGACGAGTTCCTCACCTTCGACACCGAGGTGCTGGCGATCTCCTGCGATCCGACCTACGCGATCCGCACCTTCGCCGACCAGGACGGGCTCAACTTCCCGCTCCTCTCCGACTTCTGGCCGCACGGCGAGGTCGCCGACGAGTACGGCGTCTTCGATGACTCAAAGGGCTGCCCGCGCCGGTCGTCGTACATCATCGACAAGGCCGGGACGGTCACCTGGGCGGTGCACAACGCGATGCCCGAGGGGCGCGACCTCGATGAGCACCTGCGCCAGCTGCAGGCCCAGGTCTGAGTTCGCAGCCCCCCGGATCAGTGGACCGATCAGTGGACCGGCTGGTGGTTGTTTGGCGGCTGTTTGGTGGCTGTCCGGAGGGCTCGCGTAGTCTGTCCCGCGCTCCGGGGCGCATAGCTCAGCGGTAGAGCGCTTCCCTTACAAGGAAGATGTCGCAGGTTCGATCCCTGCTGCGCCCACCCCGGTTCGTCTCGGCCACCCGTCGCAGCATGAGACCCGCTCGTCTCCTCACCAGGGGCATCCGGATCCGATCGGGTGTGAGCCTCGCTACAGTTGAAGGAATCATCTTCACCGCAGGAGGCGCCATGCTTGTCCAGTTCCAGGTTTCCGACTTCATCGACCGCGCGGCAGGGGTCTACGGCGACCGCATCGGCGTCGTCGACGAGCCCGACCAACCCGCACCCTCGCAAGGGTCGCTGACCTATCAGGAGATCGCCGCGCTGGCCAGGCGCCAGGCGGCGAAGCTCGACGAGCTCGGCATCGGATTCGGCGACCGGGTCGCGGTGGTCTCCCACAACAGCGCTCGGATGCTCACCTCCTTCTTCGGTGTGGCCGGCCATGGCCGGGTCCTGGTGCCGGTCAACTTCCGTCTCCGTCCCGAGGAGGTGGCCTACATCGTCGAGCACTCCGGCGCCCGGATGCTGCTGATAGACCCCGAGCTCGAGGAGTCCCTCGCGGACGTGACGGCGGAATTCAAGGTCGTCATCGGCAACGACGACGACATCTACGCTGCCGAAGGCGTCGTACCGAACGCTTGGGAGCCGGACGAGAACGCGACCGCCTGCATCAACTACACCTCCGGTACGACCGCCCGGCCGAAGGGGGTGCAGATCACCCACCGCAACATCTGGGTCAACGCCGTGACCTTCGGACTGCACACGGGAGTCACCGACCGCGATGTCTACCTCCACACACTGCCGATGTTCCACGCCAACGGATGGGGGATGCCCTTCGCGATGGCCGGCCTGGGCGTGCCCCAGGTCGTGATCCGCAAGATCGACGGTGCCGAGATCCTGCGCCGCGTCGCGAAGCATGGCGTCACGGTGATGTGCGCTGCACCTGCCGTGGTGGCCGCCGGACTCGCGGCGGCCGCCGCCGGGGCGGGCGCGATC
>JAKDNC010000184.1 GCA_030452025.1 Nocardioides sp.
ACGGAGAAGTGCAGCGGCAGGTAGAACCCTGCGTAGAGCAGCAGCGAGGACAGCAGCGTGGAGGAGACCTTCCGTTTGAGCGGGTCATCCCCGTAGTAGTGCGCGAGCACCTTCTTGCACCGTTCCTGGAGCAGGTCGTTGGCGACGGCCCACCGGTACGCGTCGTCGATCTCTGGGGTCGAGGTGAGCGTGGAGAAGACGGAGGAGTAGGAGCGGGCGTGCACGGACTGCATGAACGCGATGTTCGTGTAGACGGCCTCTTCGTGTTCGGTGCGGGCGTCTTGGATCTGGCAGATCTCGCCGACGGTGGCTTGTACGGTGTCGAGCATGGTGAGCCCGGTGAACACGCGCATGGTCAGCGTGCGTTCCTCCTGGGAGAGTTTTTGCCAGGCGGGGAGGTCGTTGGAGAGGGGCACTTTCTCGGGGAGCCAGAAGTTCGCGGTGAGGCGGTTCCATACCTCGAGGTCTTTGTCGTCTCCGACGCGGTTCCAGTTGATGGGCCGCAGGCGGGCTGCCGGGTCGTGCCGATAGCCCGGCGGAGTGACGGAGATCTCGGTGATGGGGCGGGTGATATCGGTGAGGGTCATGGGTGTTCCTTCGGGAAGATCGGATTCTGGGGTTACAGCGCGCAGGAGACGCAGCCTTCAATCTCGGTGCCTTCGAGTGCGGGCTGGCGCAGGCGGATGTAATAGAGGGTCTTGATCCCGGCACGCCAGGCGTGGATCTGGGCTTTGTTGATGTCGCGGGTGGTCGCGGTGTCGCGGAAGAACAGCGTGAGAGACAAACCCTGGTCGACGTGGCGGGTGGCGGCGGCGTAGGTGTCGATGATCTTCTCGTAGCCGATCTCGTACGCGTCCTCGAAGAACTCGAGGTTGTCGTCGGTCATGTGCGGGGCCGGGTAATAGACGCGGCCGAGCTTGCCTTCTTTGCGGATCTCGATCTTCGCCGCGATCGGATGGATCGACGCGGTCGAGTTGTTCACGTACGAGATCGATCCAGTCGGCGGGATCGCCTGCAGGTAGGCGTTGTAAATGCCGTGCTGCCGCACGGATTCCCGAAGTTGCGCCCAGCCGTCGCGGGTGGGGATCGCGACGCCTGCCTCGGCGAAGAGGGCGCGGACACGTTCGGTGGCGGGCCGCCACTCGCGCTCGGTGTACTTATCGAAGTGCGAGCCGTCGGCGTAGGTGGAGGTCTCGAACCCGGTGAAGGTCGTGCCGCGTTCGATGGCGATCCGGTTGGAGGCGCGCAGGGCGTGGTAGGTGACGGTGAGGAAGTAGATGTCGGTGAAGTCGATGCCCTCCTCGCTGCCGTAGCGGATGCGTTGCGAGGCGAGGAACCCGTGCAGGTTCATCTGACCGAGACCGATCGCGTGCGACGCGTCGTTCCCGGCTGCGATCGAGGGGACCGCGTCGATGTCGGTCTGATCCGACACACTCGTCAGCGCCCGCACTGCGGTCTCGACGGTCGCGCCGAAGTCCGGTGAGGCGAAGGCCTGGGCGATGTTGAGGGAGCCGAGGTTGCAGGAGATGTCCCGGCCGACCTGCTCGTAGCCGATCGCCGCGTCATAGGTGGAGGGCGTGTTGACCTGGAGGATCTCGCTGCACAGGTTCGACATGTTGATGTGCCCCTGCAGCGGGTTGGCGCGGTTGACGGTGTCCTCGAACAGCACGTAGGGGTATCCGGATTCGAACTGCAGCTCGGCGAGGGTCTTGAAGAACTCCCGTGCGCTGATCGTGGTCTTCCGCACCCGCGGGTTCGCGACCAACTCGTCGTAGTGGTCGTTCACGGACAGGTCCGACAGCGGTTTCCCGTACTCGCGCTCGACGTCGTAGGGGCTGAACAAGTGCATGTCCCGGTTCTCCTTCGCGAGCTGGAAGGTGACATCGGGGATCACGACGCCGAGCGAGAGCGTCTTGATGCGGATCTTCTCGTCCGCGTTCTCCCGCTTCGTGTCCAAGAACCGCAGGATGTCCGGGTGATGCGCGTGCAGATACACTGCGCCCGCACCCTGCCGGGCCCCGAGCTGGTTGGCGTAGCTGAAGGAGTCTTCGAGGATCTTCATCACCGGGACGACGCCGGAGGCCTGGTTCTCGATCTGCTTGATCGGTGCTCCGGTCTCGCGCAGGTTCGTCAGCAGCAGCGCGACTCCGCCCCCGCGCTTGGAGAGCTGCAACGCAGAGTTAACGCTGCGTCCGATGGACTCGAGGTTGTCCTCCAGGCGGAGCAAGAAGCAGGAGACGAGCTCGCCGCGCTGCGCCTTGCCCGCGTTCAGGAATGTCGGGGTCGCAGGTTGGAACCTGCCCGAGAGCATCTCGTCCACAAGCCGGGTCGCGAGGGCTTCGTCGCCCTGTCCGAGGAAGAGCGCGGTAGCGACGACGCGCTCCTCAAAACCTTCCAGGTACGTGGTGCCGTCGAACGTCTTCAGGGCGTAGGAAGTGAAGAACTTGAACGCGCCGAGGAAGGTCTGGAAACGGTGCCCGGCCCCGCGAGCCCGCTCATGCAGGTCGGTGAGGAACTCCGGGGCGTACGCGTCGAGGAACGCCCGCTCGTAGTAGGCGTTCGCGACCAGCCACTCCAGGCGCTCGGCCACGCTCGGGAAGGTTCTCGTGTTCGGGATGACGTGCTGGCGCAGGTACTCGTCGGCGGCTTCCTTGTCCTTGTGGAACTGGATCGACCCGCCCGGGGCGAACAGGTTCAGTTGCGCGTTGAGGGCGTGGTAGTCCTTCCGCGCACCGATCCCGGTGCTTGCCCGAGCCGCTGGGGAGATGATGGTCATGCGGTCTTCCTCTCAATGGATGTCAGATTGTCGGAGGCCTGGTCCCAGAAGCGGGTCAGGCCGATGTTCACGTGTTCGATGTCGCGCTGGGTGCCGAGCAGCTCGAAGCGGTACAGCTCCGGAACCTGGCATTTGGCAGAGACGACAGGGCCGGCGAGGCAGTAGTGCTCGCCGAAGTTCGTGTTCCCCGCGGTGATCACCCCGCGGATCAGTGCCCGGTTCGCGGGGTCGTTGAGGAACGAGATCACCTGCTTCGGCACCGCCCCGGCACGTTCCCCGCCGCCGTACGTGGGGACCACGAGCACGAAGGGCCGCGCGACCCGGATCAGCCCCTCCACTCGTGGCCGCAGCGGGATACGGACCGCGGGCTGGTCGAGCCGGTCGACGAAGCGGCGGGTGTTCTCCGACACGCTTGAGAAGAACACGAGATCAGGCGACTGGGCGGCGGCGAGTTCGCGCACTGAGGGCGCTGCGCGCCGGGACTCAGGTGGGGGTGGCATAGCGATCCTCCTCGCTCTCTCTGGCTGTGACGCGCCACGCCACCAACCACTACATGTTGTGCCTCACCGATGTTTGGAGCGGCGTATCTAGGAATAACATCGATGTGGTTCACTTGTCTACGCCACGCCGCTGTTTGTAACTACGGCTTGCCGAACACTATGCTGTGGGGCATGAGACGAACACCCACGGACGAGCGCAGCGAGGGTGTGTGGCTGGAAGCCATCACGTTGTTCCAATCCGTGCGAGACGCTGACCATGACGCTGCGGCTCACCTGTTGCGAACGTCTTCCGACCCCGAGGCGGTGACGCTGAACCTGCTACGCATGCTCAGCGTCTACTTGCGCGGAGAAGCTCCCGACAAGCTCGACCACTTCATCGCCGCGTCCCATCGTGCTGGCCCGCCCCCAAAGCCTCGCCCTCCGCTTCCACCACTCACGTGAACTTCCACCCGCGCCTCGTCACCCGCTCAGCTAAGGAACTATCCATGCCACGTACCACCCGCCTCTTCTCCCGCCGTGCCCTGTCGCTGCTGGCAGCGTCCGTGCTCGCGTTCTCTCTTGCTGGATGCGCAACATCCGGCGAGAACGATGCGGGAGCAGACGATGAGCGTCCCGTGGTGCTGACGACGTTCACGGTTCTCGCGGACATTGCCGAAAACGTCGCGGGTGACCATCTGAGGGTGGAGTCGATCACGAAGGCCGGGGCCGAGATCCACGGCTACGAGCCCACACCCGGCGACATCCGCAGAGCGTCGGAGGCTGACCTGATTCTCGACAACGGAATGAACCTGGAGGCGTGGTTCGCACAGTTCGTCGAAGGGCTGGATGTGCCTCACGTCGTCGTCAGCGAAGGAGTCGAGACGATCGACATCACCGAGGACGCCTACGCGGGGATGCCGAACCCACACGCATGGATGAGCCCATTGAACGTGCAGATCTACGTCGACAACATGGTCGACGCCTTCAGCGACCTCGACCCCCAGAATGCAACCGAATACCAGGCCAATGGTGAGGCGTACAAGGCCGAGCTGCAGACGGTGCAGGACGAGCTGGTCGACGAGCTGTCGGTCCTGCCGGAGAATCAGCGAGCGTTGGTCACCTGCGAGGGTGCGTTCTCCTACCTTGCCAGGGATGCCGGGCTGACCGAGAAATACATCTGGGCGGTCAACGCCGAACAGCAGGCCACCCCGCAGCAGATCGCCTCGGCGATCGAGTTCGTCCGCGACGACGCCGTGCCCGCGGTGTTCTGTGAGTCCACCGTGTCCGATGCCGCGATGCAGCAGGTCGTGGAAGCCACCGATGCTGATTTCGGTGGTGTGCTGTATGTCGATTCTCTGTCCGAAGCGGAGGGCCCTGTCCCGACCTATCTGGATCTGATCCGCCACGACGCGACCACCATCATCGACGCGCTAACGGCACGGAACTGATGACGGTCGCGATCTCGGTGCGCGACGTCACCGTCCACTATGGTGAGGTCCTCGCTCTCGACCGTGCCACCCTCGACATCCAGGCCGGGCGGGTATGCGGGCTCGTGGGGATGAACGGGTCGGGTAAGTCCACCCTGTTCAAGACGGTCATGGGTCTGCTGCGCCCTGATTCCGGCACGGTGCGCGTGAACGGCGAGAACCCGGGCAAAGCGCGCAAGTCAGGGGTCGTGGGTTACGTGCCGCAGAGCGAGGTCGTCGACTGGGCATTCCCGCTCTCTGTGCGCGATGTCGTCATGACCGGCCGCTACGGGCACATGGGGTTTACCCGCCACGCGAAGAGAGCCGACCATGAGGCTGTAGATCATGCGCTGGAACGGGTGGAGCTGACCGAGTACGCGAACCGGCAGATCGGGCAGCTCTCCGGCGGTCAAAAAAAGCGCGCGTTCGTCGCGAGAGGCATCGCTCAGGGGGCGACGATCCTGCTGCTGGATGAGCCGTTCGCCGGCGTCGATAAGCGCTCCGAGGCTACGATTACCCGGCTGCTGCGGGAACTCGCCGACGATGGGGCCACGATCCTCGTCTCCACTCATGACCTTCATGCGCTGCCCGGCCTCGCCGACGAGGCGATCCTATTGATGCGACGCGTGCTCATGCACGGGGACCCGGACGAAGTGCTCCAGCCCGACAACCTTGCCCTGGCCTTCGGCCTGGACGTCCTGAACCGAGGCACCACCTCATGAACCTGACCGACTTCTTCCTCGAACCCCTCAGCTACGACTTCATGGTCCGCGCCCTCGCAACCACCCTGATTGCCTCGATCGTGTGCGCGGTGCTGTCTTGCTGGCTTGTCCTGATCGGCTGGTCGCTCATGGGCGACGCCGTCTCCCACGCCGTCCTCCCCGGCGTGGTTCTCGCCTACATCGCCGGCGTCCCCTTCGCGCTCGGAGCAGTGGTCTTCGGCTTTCTTGCTGTCGCGCTCATCGGAGCGGTGAGAGACACCAGCCGTGTCAAAGAAGACGCCGCGATCGGGATCGTGTTCACCACACTGTTCGCTCTAGGGCTCGTGCTGATCTCGGTCACGCCGTCGCAGACCGACCTGAACCACATTATCTTCGGCAACCTGCTGGGCGTCTCCTGGGCCGATCTCACCCAGATCATCATCCTCGGTGCGATCACCTTCACGATTCTCGTCACCAAACGCCGCGACTTCACTCTCTACGCCTTCGACTCCACCCACGCCCACGCCATCGGACTGAACCCGAAAATCCTCGGCGCCGTCCTCCTCGGACTCCTCGCCCTGACCGCCGTCGTCGCCCTGCAAGCGGTCGGCGTTGTCCTCGTCGTCGCGATGCTCATTATCCCGGGAGCTACCGCCTACCTGCTCACCGACAGGTTCGGACGCATGCTCGTCATCGCCCCCGCGATCTCCGCAGGCTGCGCCGTTATCGGCCTGTACTTGAGCTACTACCTCGACACTGCGTCCGGCGGCATGGTCGTCCTCGCTCAGGGAGCCGTCTTCGCGCTCGTCTACCTCTTCAGCCCCCAGCACGGTCTCATCGGGACCCGGATTATGAGCACACGCCGCAGACGCGCACTCGCTTCCGCACAGTAAGGGCATCACGCATGCGCCGCAAGAGCGACAAGTCAGGGACCAGAGCACGCTATCTTCGTGCCATCTGGTCACTGACCGAGAACAGTGACGCTCCAGTCACGGTCACCGGCCTAGCCGGTGCGCTGCGATTCGTACCAGGGAGCGTCTCCGAACAGGTAAAGCGACTCGCCGAGGACGGTCTCGTCAACCACGAACGGTACAAGAGCATTTCGCTCACTCCTACGGGACGACTCGAATCGATGCGGGCAGTGCGGACGAACCGGATACTGCGGTGCTTCCTCCACGACGTCCTCGACCTGCCCTGGAGCGAACTCGCCGCCAATGCCGACGCATTGGAAGCCAGCAGCTCACCCCGCTTCCTCCAACGAATCGAAGCCTCCCTCGACCAGCCCACCCACGACCCCGACGGGCAACCCATCCCCACGCCAGACGGCCGCATCGAGACTCCCACCGATATCCCCCTGCGGGAACTCGCACGCCCGCGATGGGCTCCAGTGAAGATCACACGCATCGCGGACGCGCCACTTGAAACACTGGTATTCCTCGACGAGCGACACCTTCGCCCCGGCACACGGTTAGACATCCAGGCCTGCACAGCGGAAGTCAACATCATCGAGGTCCGCACGGCGCAATGGCATGGCACGTTGCTCCCTGCCGGAACAGGCGTGCTCCATGCATCACTCCACGACGAAGCTACGGGGTGACCGCATCAACTGGCGACGACAGACACATAGAGTGCGTCTGTCGCCGAACGCCCCAGTGCTACCGAGGTGTCCGATCCCGTAACTCGCGCATCCAGTGCGTCCGAGAACGGGGCACCTTCGCCGA
>JAKDNC010000185.1 GCA_030452025.1 Nocardioides sp.
GCTGATCATCTCGGCCGAGCCGGCGGTGACGTCGGCGACCGACGAGAGTGTGCGGAAGGGTACGACGACCTCCGGCGTGGGCAGCGTGCCTGCCGTGGTGGTCGACGCGGCCCGCTCGTAGGCGAGCACCTGCGCGTCACGCTTGTCGGGATTGCCGGCCTTGCGGCCCAGCGCGTCCCACTCGTCGTACAACCGCACGACCTCGGGGCCGAACTCCACGTTGAAGGACTGTTTGGGTTGGCGACGGACGTAGAGCCAACGCAGGATCGGTGCCTCGAGCACCCTGAGTGCTTCGGTCGCGGTCGGCACGCCACCCTTGGAGGACGACATCTTCGCCATTCCCGCGACGCCGACGAAGGAGTAGCCCACGAAGGACGGCGCGCGGCCGCCATAGATGGCCTTCACCAGCTCCTTGCCCACGGTGTACGACGACCCGGGGGAGGCGTGGTCGACTCCGCCGGGTTCGAAGTTGACGCCTTCAAAGGCCCAGCGCATCGGCCAGTCGACCTTCCAGACCAGCTTGCCCTCGTCCTGGCTGGCGAGGTTGGTGACGCCTTCGTAGGAGCACGTGTGACAGCTGTAGGCGAGGTCGGTGGTCTCGTCGTCGTAGGACGTGACCGTGGTGGTGTCGCGCCCGCAGTCGCGGCAGTAGGGCTTGAACGGGAAGCGCGCGAGCAGATCGGTGCCGGTCGGTTCGTCCTCGACGGTCACGGAGCCCTCGAGGGCCGCAGCCTCCTGCTCGGACTCGGCGACCGGCGGCGCAGCCTTGGTGCGGTAGCGCGCGAGGACCTGCTCGATGCGCGCCCGGTCGCGCACGGCGGTGAGGATCTGCTCGCGGTAGGTGCCGGCCTTGTAGCGTTCGGTCTGGCTGATCTCGTCCATCTCGCAGCCCATCTCGGCCAGCGCGGCGCGCAACGGGGCCTTGAAGTGCTCGGCCCAGCTGACATGGCACTCCCACGGGTCGGGCACGGCAGAGAGTGGGCGGCCGATGTGCTCGCTCCACGACTCGTTGACGCCGGCCGGGACCTTGCGGAACCGGTCGTAGTCGTCCCACGAGTGCAGGTGACGCACCGGCAAGCCACGCGCGCGCAACTCTTCGGCGACGAAGTGCACGGTGAGGAACTCGCGCAGGTTGCCCAGGTGGATCGGTCCGGAGGGGCTGATTCCGGAGGCCACCGTGATCAGGTCGGCACCTTCGCCGGCGTGGCGGACGGTTTCGTCGGCGGCGCGGGTCACCCAGTCGGTCGGCCAGTGGGTCGGCCCGTCAGTCGACCTGCGCTGTCCGCCTCGTGCCATCGGGATGCCGCTCCTGGAGTCTGGGGATGATCAGCGCCAAACGCTACCCGAACGTGGAACGGAGACGCCGAAATGGTCCCCCGCGGCCATTCCGACGTCTCCTGTTGTTTCTGGTCCCCGCTCAGGCAGGTCCGGAAACGGCGTACCCGCCCGAAGCAACCCCCCACGAAACGGCACCGATTAGATACGTCTGCATGAAGTTTGGCACCCGCGCGCCCTGGCCGGGGGTCTAGAACCGCACAGTGACACAAACCTCCCACCATGCTCCCGCCACGGCCGCCCTTCGCCGGGCTCGGGCTCGACCTCGAGGACGAGCGCCTCTACCGCCGGATCCTTCCGTGCTCGGGGCTCTCGCCCACAGACTGTGCCGCCGCCCTCGAGGTCGAGGACGTTGCTGATCTCCGGCGACGGGTCGCTGGCCTGGTCGCAATCGGAGGGGTTGAGTTCGACACCGCTCGTGACGTCGTCCGGGTTGAGCCACCGGCCCGACTGCTCGCCTCGCGAGTTGCCTCGGAGAGCCAGGCGCTGCGTGACGCCGCGGCCCGGCTCGACCAGCTGCGCGAGGCGATTCCGACGCTCCGCGAGATGCTTGCTGATCCACTGACTCCCGGCGACCTGTCGGCCGGTGACCTCCTGGCCGGCGGCGACATTCCCGCTCTGCTCGAGTCCTGGATCCACCACTCCTCCGGCGAGTTGCTGTGGCTGCGTCCGGACCAGTGGCGGATGCCTTCCGAGTCCCCGATGCGCAGCGCGGTCGCCTCGGCGGTCGCCACCGGCCGCCGTTGCCGCGCGATCTACCCGGCCCGGGTCCTGGAGAAGGCGCCGGACGTCGTTCTGGAGCGGATGGCGATGGGTGAGGAGGTCCGGATCGTGGCTGAGGTGCCCAGCCGGATGGCCATCATCGGCGACGCCGGCGTGCTCCTCCCCGAGGTGTGGGGTGAGAACAATGACCGTCGCGTCCGGGTCCGCCAGCCCGGGCTGAGGATCGCGCTGACCGCACTCTTCGACGAGATGTGGGACCGCGGCCTCGCGCTCGGGACGCCAGCGGACAGTCGTGACAGCCCGGCGCTGACCTCACACCAGTCCCGTCGCCTGCTGCTCGAGCAACTCGCGAGCGGTGCCAAGGACGAGCAGATGGCGCGGGCCCTGGGCGTCAGCCTGCGCACCGTCCGGCGTCGGGTCGCCGACGTGCTGGTCGAGCTGGGCGTCAACTCCCGGTTCCAGGCCGGGGTCGAGGCGGTCCGCCGCGGCTGGATCTGAGAGTCTCCGACGCCCTCAGGATGCGCGTTCGCGCCGGGTCAGCGCGGGCGCATGAGTGAATACGCCGCCGGCTCCACCCACCAGGTACGTCGCCGCTCCGGGCCGGTGATCTCTCCGTCCGCGCTGCACCAGAACTCCTCACCGGCGACCGTCACCTGTGTGCCGCGCAGGCTGATCACGTCCTCCCGCTCGTGGTGGTCGCCACGGGCCAGACCGGCGGCGTATCCCAGCCGGGACAGCCGGCCGACGGCTCGGGAGATCATCACGTCGACCTTGCCGTCGCCGGGATCGGCGTGCGGGGTCAGGGATGTGCCACCACCGACGTCGGAGCCGTTCCCGACCGAGACCATCAGCGTCTTCCGGTCGACGTCGACGACCACCTTGCCGTCCACCTCGACCTTGAGCCGCAACATGTGCGGACGCAGGGCGGCGACCGCGGCGCCGATCGGGTAGCCGAGCTTGCCGAGACCGATCGGTCCGAGTCGGATCTTGCCGAGGACGCTCTTGACTTTCGATCCGATCTGCCCGGCCTGTGCGCTTGCGCCGACGTGGACGTTGTTGACCACGATGGTGCCGAGCTCGTCGATCAGCAGGTCGGTCGGCGTCGCGACACCGTGCACCACGACCCCGGCGGCCTCGACGGGGTCGAGCGGGATGTCGGTGCCGCGGGCGAAGTCGTTGCCGGTGCCGAACGGGATCAGGCCCAGGGTCCGGCCCTCGAGCTCGTGTCGCTTGTGCAGCGCCGCGACGACGGCGTGGATGCTGCCGTCCCCACCGACCACGACGATGCGTCGCGAGCCGGCGCGGTGCAGGACCCCGTCCAGCTCGCCGGGGTTCGACGTGGCTGCCACCTCGACGCTCGCCTCCGCCCGCAGCACGTCGAGTGCCGCGTCGAGCTGCGTCTGGTCGGCGCTGCCGGCGTCGTTGTTGGTGATGACCAGGAGAGGATCCACGTCGGCGAGGCTACCTGCGGGCAGTGACAGGGAGCCGGGCAGTCACAGGGAACCCGGGGTGGCTGGTCCCGGGTCGGCGATGATGCAGTCGGCTGGCTGCGCATTTGGTAGCGTGTGGCCGCAAGAGCCCCGGCGCCTTTGCGTCGAGGCTGTTTCTTTTGTGGAGGGGTGACCATGCCCGCAATCGTCGTACTCGGCGCCCAGTGGGGTGACGAGGGCAAGGGCAAGGCGACCGACCTGCTCGCCCAGGACACCAGCATCGACTACGTGGTGCGCACCAGCGGCGGGCACAACGCCGGCCACACGATCGTCGTCAACGGTGAGAAGTTCGCGACTCACCTCCTGCCCAGCGGCATCCTGACCCCGGGCGCCACGTCGGTGATCGCCAACGGCGTCGTTGTCTCACCCGAGGCGCTCTTCCGCGAGCTCGACGGGCTGATCGAACGCGGCGTGGCGGTGGCAGACCTCAAGGTCAGCGCCAACGCCCACGTGATCGCTTCCTACCACTCCACGATCGACAAGGTCACCGAGCGCTTCCTGGGCAAGAACCAGATCGGTACGACGGGACGCGGCATCGGGCCGGCGTACTCCGACAAGGTGAACCGCTACGGCATCCGCATCGCCGACCTCTTCGACGAGGACATCCTGCGCGAGAAGATCGAGGCTGCGCTCGACCTGCGCAATCATCTCCTGACCAAGGTCTACAACCGGCGCGCGATCGAGGTCGACGCTGTGGTGGAGGAGCTCACCGCGTACGCCGACCGGTTGCGCCCGATGGTCGCCGACACGTCGCTGCTGCTCAACCAGGCGCTCGATGCCGACAAGACGGTGCTCTTCGAGGGCGCCCAGGCCACGATGCTCGACGTCGACCACGGCACGTATCCGTTCGTGACCAGCAGCAGCCCGATCGCTGGCGGTGTCTGCACCGGCGCCGGGGTCGGACCCACCCGCATCGACCGGGTGATCGGCGTGATCAAGGCCTACACCACCCGGGTCGGGTCCGGACCGTTCCCGACCGAGCTCCTCGACGACGACGGCATCAGGTTGCAGACGCTCGGCGGCGAGATCGGTGTCTCGACCGGCCGGACCCGTCGGTGCGGCTGGTATGACTCGGTCATCGCCCGCTACGCCGCGCGCGTCAACGGCCTCACCGAGTTCTTCCTGACCAAGCTCGACATCCTCGGCGACTGGGACCGGATCCCGGTCTGCGTGGCCTACGAGATCGACGGAGTGCGGCATGACGAGATGCCGATGACCCAGACCGAGTTCCACCACGCAAAGCCGGTCTACGAGTTCTTCGAGGGGTGGAAGAGCGACATCTCCGGCTGCCGCACGTTCGAGGAGCTGCCGGAGAACGCCCAGATCTACGTCAAGGCGCTTGAGAAGCTCAGCGGTGCGCCATTCTGGGGTGTCGGGGTCGGCCCCGGCCGCGAGCAGACGCTGGTCGTCCGTCCCTGACGCGGTTTCGCCTCGGGTTCAGCCTCGGGCTCAGTGGCCCATGTGGGTGGTGACCAGGGCCCCGGCGTTCTTGCAATCGTCGTCGCAGCTGAACTTCCGCCACCGGGTCCCCGGCTCGAAATTCTCCCCGGTGGAGATGAATGCCTCGATCTGCCACTCGGCCCAGTCGAGCGAGTGGAAGCGCACCAGGTCGCCCCGACCGTCGCCGTTGAGATCGGTGACGCTCAGCTCCCAGGTGCCCCACACCGGTCCGACGTCCTCGCCTCCGGAGGCGGTGGTGGAGAGCCACGACGCAGGCTTCACGAATCCGTCCTCGGTGCCTTCGTAGATCGCGACCTCGGTGGTCCCGAGGCCGACCAGGTTGGCGTGCACCATCTCGTCCTTGCGGTCACCGTCGACATCGCCGACGGTGAAGGCTCCCGTGTCGTGGTGCCGGAAGGAGCGCGGGCTGCCGGCGGCGGCGGCGGAGGTGCCGTCGTTGCGGAACATCTGTAGCCTGCCCCGTTTTGCGAAGCGTCCGTCCTGGAGGGCGATGTCGTCGTCCCCGTCGCCGTCGAAGTCCCCGGCATAGGCGAGGACCGAGGCCATGTCCATGTCGCTCGTGGTCATCCAGGACTCCGGCTCGGCGAACGTCTTCCCGTCCGATGCCATCACCCAGATCGTGCTTTCGCCCTCCTGCGGCGCGGCGGCGAAGGCGAGGTCGTCCTTGCCGTCACCGTTGAAGTCCCCGACGAACGGCTGCACGGTGACCAGCGAGGAAGGCAGCTGAACCGTCGACGTGCTCGGCTCACTCTCGATCGGTGTGATCACCAGGGTCGCCTTGCCGCCCCGCTCCTGGCCGGCCCTGGCATCCTCCTGGTCCAGGTGGATGTCGAGCTGGTCCTGCTGGCGGTCGCCGTCGAAGTCGCCGACCTCCATCCCGCCCTCCGGCCCCTTGGTGATCCTGGGTTCGTCGAACTCGTCTCCTTCGGTGGGCCAAGTGATCAGCGACTTGCCCTTCTGGCGGTACCAGACGACCTGCAGGTCCCCGTCTCCGTCGCCGTCCGCGTCGCCCGCGATCCGCGGCGGTGGGATTGCGGCAGCCGCGCTGGTGAATCCTGCGGGGGACGGGTCGGTGCGGTCCGAGGTCACCCACCACGTCCCCCCGGCGAGCACGATCGCCCCGGCCAGGACCAGGGGTAGGACGCCCCCGCGTCGCCGCGACACGATCCGCCGACTGGCCACCGGGTCGGCGGCCAGCTTCGCTGCGAAGTGCAGCTCGTCGCGGAACTGCGCCGCCGTGCGGTAGCGGTCGGCCGGGTGTTTGGCCATGGAGCGGGCCAGGATCTGGTTCAACCGGTGGCTCAGCGCGTCCTTGCCGGGCAGCTGGGGGATCGGGTCGTTGAGGTGGGCCATGGCCACTTCCATGTCGCCGCCCGAGTAGGGAGCCGCGCCGCCGTGCAAGCAGGCCCACAGCATGCAACCGAGGGCATAGATGTCGCTGGCCGCGTTGCCGGGGTCACCGTCCATCCGCTCCGGCGCCATCCAGGCCCACGAACCAGTCAC
Source organism: Nocardioides sp. (assembly GCA_030452025.1). GTDB lineage: Bacteria > Actinomycetota > Actinomycetes > Propionibacteriales > Nocardioidaceae > Nocardioides. The sequence goes on from JAKDNC010000185.1 coordinate 6,513, forward strand.
CGAGCCGGTCGCGGTGAGTTCGCGGTTCCCCTGGGCGCGCGCGATCCCGAAGTCGCAGAGGTAGACGTGTGGGTCGTCGGCCTGCGGGTTGCGGACCAGGACGTTGCCCGGCTTCACATCGCGGTGCACCACCCCGGCGTTGTGTGCGTCGCGCAACGCGTCCGCGACCTGGGCGCAGATACGCGTGGCCAGCTCCGGCGACACGTCGCCACGCTCCCGCAGCAGGGTGCTCAGGTCGCCGCCGTCGACGTACTGGGTGGCGATGTAGAGGACACCGTCCTGCATCCCGTGGTCGAAGATCGACACGATGTGGGAGGAGTCCACCCGCGCCAGGGTGGCCGCCTCCCGCTCGAAACGCTGCCGGAAACCCTCCTCGTCGGCGAGCTGGGGCCACATGACCTTCAGGGCCACTTCGCGGTTCAACCGCAGGTCCATGGCCGCGTGCACGACGCCCATGCCGCCGCTGCCGAGCTGGCGGAGGATGCGGTAGTGGCCGAAGAGGGCGCCCGGTTCGGGGAGAGCCATCAGCGCACCTCGTCCGCGACCGAGGTGTAGAAGTTGCAGTCCGGGCAGTCGGCCCACTCCTCGAGGTCGCCGAGGGCGTCGCCGTCGGAGAGCGCG